>JACPZX010000010.1 GCA_016195325.1 Acidobacteriota bacterium | reverse complement strand
GCGCTTCAGCTCGCGCATCAGCGCCTTCTTCGTCACCGGCCGCGCGCCGTCGTTCTTCGAGTAACCCATCTCCTCGCGGCCGAAGAGGTCGGTCCCCGTGTTGCTGGTCATGACGATGGTGACGTCGCTGAACGACACGGTACGGCCCCGCGCGTCCGTCAGCCGCCCCGCGTCGAAGACCTGCAGGAACAGGTGCATCATCTGCGGATCCGCCTTCTCGATCTCGTCGAGGAGGAGCAGGCAGCACGGCGTCTGCCGCACGCGATCGGTGAGCTGGTTGCTGTCGTTGTAGCCGACGTAACCCGGCGGGGATCCGATGAGGCGCGAGGAGGCGAAGCGCTCCATGTACTCGGACATGTCGATGCGGATCATCTTCTCGTCGGAGCCGAAGAGCCACTCGGCCATCGCGCGCGCGAGCTCGGTCTTTCCCACGCCCGTCGGGCCGACGAAGAGGAAGACGCCGTTCGGCCGGCGCGGGTGGATCTTCAGGCCGCGCGCCGCCGTGCGCAGGAGCCTCGCGACGGCCGAGACCGCCTCCTCCTGGCCGACGACCCTCAGCCTGAGCGCCGCCTCGATCTCCTGGAGCCTCGTGTCGGCCGACGCGGCGAGCCGCGGCTGCGGCACGCGGGCGATGCCGGCGACCGCCGCGAGGAGGTCGTCCTCGGTGACCCTCGGCGCGGGCTCCCCCTCCCCCCGCGCCGTCCCTCCCCGCCCGAGCGCCACCCGGGCGCACGCGCGATCGAGGATGTCGAGGGCGCGATCGGGGAAGCTCCCCTCGCGCATCGCCCGGCGCATCGTCGGGAGCGCGCGCGCGAGCCCCGCGGCGTCGATCATCACGCCGTGGAAGGCCTCGTACCTGGGGATCGAGCCGACCAGGATCGATCGCATGGCGTCGAGATCGGGCTCCTCGACCCTGACGAGCTGGAAGCAGCGCGTGAGGGACGGGTCCTTCTCGATGTTCGCCTGGTACTCGTCGTAGGTGGTCGTGCCGACGACCTGGATCTCCCCTTTCACCAGCGCCGGCTTGAGGAGAGCGGCCGCGTCGAGGCCGCCGCCGCGCGCCGAGCCCGAGGCGATGACCGTCTGGATGTTGTCGATGAAGAGGATGGAGTTCTCGTCGCGGAGGTCCTTGATCAGATCGAGGAAGCGCTCCTCGAACTGCCCGCGGAACTTCGCCCCCGCCAGGATCGTCGAGATCGACATGAGGTAGACGCGCTTCATCGAGATCGCGGCGGGGACGCGCCCCTCGGCGATGCGCAGGTTCAGCTCCTCGACAAGGGCGCTCTTGCCGACGCCGGCCTCGCCGACGAGGAGCGGGTTCCGCTTGTCGCGGCAGCAAAGGATCTCGACGATCTCCGCGATCTCCGCGTCGCGGCCCACGATCGGGAAGTAGAGGCCGAGCTCCGCCTCGCGCGTCATGTCGGAGAGGAACTCCGCGAGCTTCGCCGGCCCCTTCACCCGCGCGCGCGCCAGCGCCTCGCGCGGTGCGCGCCGGACCTCCTCGATCTTTTCGCGCACGCGATCGCGCTTCCGCTCGATGAACGACGGCACGGGCTCGAGGCTGACCGCCCGGTCGTACATCAGGAGCGCCTTCGCGAAGTTCTCCTGCTCGCAGAAGAGATCGCCCAGCAGCTCGTAGGTCTTGCGCTGCTTCGGGTACCGATCGGCGAGGCGGTGGAGCGCGTCGATCGCTGCCTGCGCCTCCCCCTTCTTGGTGTACGCGAGGCAGAGCTGGTAATAGGAGCGGACGAGATCGGGGCGGAGCTTCAACGACTGCTCGAAGCACTGCGCCGACTTCTCGAAGTCGGCCTTCTGGTAGCAGCGGAATCCGTACAGCGCGTACGTCGCCGCGAGGAGCGTCGGATCGTCCGGCCCGATCACGCCCCGGTCGCGCAATTCCGAGAGGACCGCCTTGGCGCGCGCGTACTGCCCGAGCGACAGATACACCTCGGCGAGCGCGGAGGCGATGGCGGGCTCGGGACGCGGGGCGTCGCTCCCGTCGGTGGCGGAGACGTAGGCCGGCCCGCCCGACCCGCACGAGGCGAAGAGGAGCAGCCCCGAGTCCCCGTCGGCCAGGCAGAAGGGGAAGAGGTTCAGCGCCAGGTCGGCGCGGACCAGTTCGAGCCCGACTCCGTCGCACTCCTCGGTGCGCCGGAAGGCCAGATCGAGCCCCGACGCCAGGGCGCGCGCGAGGCGCGCCTCCGCGCCGGAGAGGTCGGCAGGTACCTCCGGGTTCACCCCGAACGAGCTGTCGCGCGCCTCGAGGAGCCGGCGATAGGCGTCCAGAGCCGCCGCGAGGTCGTCGCGCGTCGGGCGCGCCGCTCCGGCCGGGGAGGCCTCCGGAAAGCCCAGAAGCAGGCTCAGCCACGACGGGCGGAGCGTCGCGACGGTCAGGTGCAGGTCGGCGAGGCGATCGCGCGACGGCTCGGCGAGGTACTGCCTCACGCGGGCGCTCATCTCCTCGTCGTCGCGCGCCTCGCGGAACTGGTAGGCGAGAAGGATGTTCCCGGTCAGAAGAAGGAGACGATCGAGCCCCCGGGCCGGCTGGATCTCGTCCCGACCGTCGAGGGACTCCTCGGCCACCGGCGCGAAGAGGTAGGGATACCGCTCGTGGATTCCGACGACGCGATCGCGCGATGACATGGGGAGAAGCAATCCCTCCGGGGAGAGGCCCGTCGCTCCAGGAACGGGAATATATCACTCCCCCCGGGAGCGGCAACCTGTTGAAGGCCGAGATCTTATCGGCGGGATGTCTCGTCGAGGTGAAGCCTGAGCGCGCGGGCGATCCGGACCCCCACCTCCCCTTGAAGCTCCTCGACCGTCGCGGCGCGCACCCCCGTCATCGACCCGAACCGGCGCAGGAGTTTCTTCGCCGTCCGGGCGCCGACGCCGGGGACCTCGGTGAGATCGGAGGTCAGCGTGCGGCGCGAGCGCAGCGTGCGGTGGTACGTGATCGCGAAGCGGTGCGCCTCGTCGCGGATGCGCTGGATGAGATGGAGGATCGGCGAGGAGTGGTCGAGCCTGAGCGGCTCCGGCCTCCCCGGCACGTGGAGAAGCTCCTCGCGCTTCGCGAGAGCGGCGAGAGGGAGCGCGGTGACGCCGATCGCCTCGAGGGCCCGGCGCGCCGCCTCGAGCTGCCCGAGCCCTCCGTCGATGAGGCACAGGTCGGGGAGGTTCTTCCCCTCCTTCAGGACGCGCGCGTAGCGCCGGGTCACCACCTCGGACATCGAGGCGAAATCGTCCACCCCCTTCACCGACTTGATCCGGAAGCGGCGGTACTCGGACTTGCGGGGACGCCCTCCCTCCCAGACCACCATCGAGGCGACCGTCTCGGCCCCCTGGATGTGCGAGATGTCGAAGGCGTCGATGCGGTAGGGAACCTCCGGGAGGCCGAGCGCCTCCTGGAGCGCGTCGAGCACCTGCGCGCCGTGCGCGTGCGGGGTGCGGAACCTCGCCTCGAAGGCGAGCCGCGCGTTGCGCTGGACGATCTCGAGGAACCGGCTCTTCACGCCGCGCCTCGGGACCTTCACCTCGACCGCCGAGCCGCGCAGGCCGGAGAGCCACTCCTCGATGACCCCGGCTCCTTCGGGCATCGTCCCCGCGCACACCTCGGAGGGGACGTCGCCTCCCCGGCCGTAGTAGCGCTCGAGCACCTCGGCCATGAAGGCCGCGTCGTCCTCCTCGACGGCGTCGAAGCTGAACTCGCGGCGCGACTGCACGAGGCCGCCGCGCATCACGAAGAGCTGCACCATCGCCTGAGCCCCCTCGCGGTGGAAGTGGAAGAAGTCCTGGTCCTCGAGGCCGACGCTCGCGATGTGCTGGCGCTCCATCGAGTCGCGGATCGTGCGGATGAGATCCCGGTAGTGCGCCGCCTTCTCGTAGGTGCGCGCCGCGCTCGCCTCCTCCATCTTCCCGGTGAGCGACGCGAGGAGCGCGGGGCTGCGCCCCTCGAGGAAGAGCTCCACGTCGCGGACCGCGCGGCCGTACTCCTCGGCGCCGGCGAGGCCCGCGCACGGGCCCAGGCACTGGTCGAGCTGGTAGTAGAGGCACGGACGGGGGCGCGACCCGTCGAGGCGCTCGTGGCAGGTCGCGACCCTGAAGTACTGCTGCACCATCTTGAGGGTGCGGTGCGCGTTGCTCGCCGGAAGGTACGGGCCGAAGTAGCGGTTGCCGTCCGATCCGGCGCGACGCACCAGGGCGACGCGAGGAAACGAGTCGACGCTCGTCACCTTCAGGTACGGGAAATTCTTGTCGTCGCGGAGATCGGTGTTGTAGCGGGGCTGATCCTTCTTGACGAGGTTGTTCTCGAGGATGAGCGCCTCGACCTCCGATCGGGTCAGGATGATCTCGACGTCCTCCGCCTCCTCGACCATCTGGGCGATCTTCACCGTCAATCCCGCCGACTGCGTGTACGAGCGGACACGATCCCTCAGCGACTTCGCCTTGCCGACGTAGAGAGCCTCTCCCGCCGCGCCGCGGAAGATGTAGCAGCCGGGGTGATCGGGGAGGGAGCGGATCTTCTCGACGAGGCGGCTATCCATACACGATCTGCCGCTTGAGGAACGTGACACGATCCCGGAGCTCGGCCGCCTCCTCGAAGTCGAGCGCCTTCGCCCTCTCGAGCATGCGGGCCGTCAGCGCCTCGATCTCCGCCTCGAGCTCCTCCGTGCTCCCGTACGTCTCCACTCCTTCCGCGACCGCGCGCTCCTCGGGGAGCTTGAAGTAGTCGGCCTCCACGACGCGCCTCAGAAGATCGTCGATCGGCTTGACGATCGTCTCGGGGGTGATCCCGTGCTCGGCGTTGTACGCCGCCTGGATGTCGCGCCGCCGGCTCATCTCCGAGATCGCCTTCCGCATCGACTCGGTGACCCTGTCGGCGTACATGAGGACACGTCCCCGCACGTTGCGCGCGGCCCGCCCCGACGTCTGGATGAGCGATCCCTCGCTCCTGAGGAACCCCTCCTTGTCGGCGTCGAGTATGGCGACGAGGGAGACCTCGGGGAGGTCGAGCCCTTCCCGCAGGAGGTTCACGCCGACGAGGACGTCGAAGGCGCCCTTGCGCAGATCCCGGAGAATGCGGATCCGCTCCAGCGTGTCGATGTCCGAGTGCAGGTACTCGACCCTCACGTCGAGCTCGCGGTAGTACGTGCAGAGATCCTCGGCCATCTTCTTCGTCAGCGTCGTGACGAGCACGCGCTCCCCCACCGCCACGCGCTCGCGGATCTCGCCGAGAAGATCGTCCACCTGCGTCCGCACGGGGCGCACCACGATCTCCGGGTCGGTGAGCCCGGTGGGGCGTATCACCTGCTCCGCGACGATCCCGCCCGCCCTCGCGAGCTCGTACGGCGCCGGCGTCGCCGAGACGTAGACGACCTGCTTCACCCGCTCGTTGAACTCCTCGAAGGTGAGCGGCCGGTTGTCGAGGGCGGAGGGGAGCCGGAAGCCGTAGTCGACGAGGACCTTCTTGCGCGACTGATCACCGTGGTACATGGCGCGGATCTGCGGCACCGTCTGGTGGCTCTCGTCGAGGATCACGAGGGCGTCCGACGGCAGGTAGTCCATGAGGGTCGGCGGCGCCTCGCCGGGCGCGCGCCCGGTGAGATGCCGCGAGTAGTTCTCGATGCCGTGGCAGTACCCCGTCTCCTGGATCATCTCGAGATCGAAGTGGGTGCGCTGCCGCAGGCGCTGCGCCTCGAGGAGCTTCCCCTCGCGCTCGAGTCCGGCGACGCGCTCGCGGAGCTCTTCCCGGATCGACTCCATCGCCTTCAGGAGCCTCTCGCGCGGCGTGACGTAGTGGCTGTTCGGGTAGATGGGGACGCGCTGGAGCTTCTCGAGCGTCACCCCGCGGAGAGGATCGACGGCGGAGATCGACTCGATCTCGTCCCCCCACATCTCGACACGGATCGCCCGGTTCTCGTAGGAGGGGAAGATCTCGATGACGTCCCCGCGCACGCGGAACGAGCCGCGGTCGAGATCGGCCATCTTCCTCTCGTACTGGATCTCGACCAGCTTCCGGAGCATCGACTCGCGCGGGATCGTCCCTCCCGTCTCGAGGAGGAGCAGCATCCCGTGGTACACCTCGGGGGAGCCGAGCCCGTAGATGCACGAGACGGACGCCACGACGATCACGTCGCGCCGCTCGAACAACGAGCGGGTGGCCGAGTGGCGCAGCTTGTCGATCTCGTCGTTGATCATCGCCTCCTTCTCGATGTACGTGTCGGTGCGCGGCACGTACGCCTCGGGCTGGAAGAAGTCGTAGTAGGAGACGAAGTACTCGACGGCGTTCTCCGGGAAGAAGTTCCGGAACTCCTGGTAGAGCTGGGCGGCCAGCGTCTTGTTGTGCGCCACGATGAGCGTCGGGCGGTTCACCTCCGCCACGACCTTCGCCATCGTGAAGGTCTTCCCTGATCCCGTCACGCCGAGCAGCACCTGCTGGGAGGCCGACTCCCCGAGCCCCTCGACGAGCTGGGCGATCGCGCGGGGCTGATCGCCCGTCGGCTCGAAGGCGGCGACGAGGCGGAAGCGCTGGCTCAGGCTCGAGCCGGCCCCCGCGCGGTAGGGCTCCGGTTCGTACGTCATCGGAAGGGATCCTTTCGACGAAAAGTGGAAGCGCTGCTATGATTTGCGCGCTCCGGGGTTCGCCCGGGAGATTCTAACAGGGGATCCGATGCCGAGCCAGGAAGGCGGCGCCTCGAAGGCGCCGAAGGTGCCCCGCAAGAAGAAATCGCGCCGCCGCCGGCTGAAGATCGCGCTCGGGCTCCTCCTCCTCGTCGCCGCCGCCCTCGGGGCCGGCGTCGCGTGGATCATCAACCTCGATCTTCCGGACGTGCGCGCCCTCGAGGACTATCGACCCCCGACGCCCACCCGCGTCCTCGCCGCGGACGGCACCCCTTTCCACCAGTTCGGCGTCGAGCGCCGGGTGATCGTCTCGTACGACGAGATCCCGCCGGTGCTGCGGAACGCGATCGTCGCCGTCGAGGACGCGAACTTCTTCAAGCACGTCGGCGTCGACCCGTGGGGGATCGCGCGCGCCGTCATCAAGGACGTCGTGACGATGCGGCGCAGCGAGGGGGCGAGCACGCTCACGCAGCAGCTCACCCGGCGCCTCTTCCTCAAGCCGGACAAGACGTTCGAGCGGAAGATCCGCGAGATGGTCCTGGCGATGCAGATCGAGCGCACGTACACGAAGGAGGAGATCTTCACCTTCTACTGCAACCAGATGTACATGGGGCACGGGTACTACGGCGTCGAGGCCGCGGCCGGGCACTTCTTCTCGAGGCACGCGCGGGATCTGACGCTCGCCCAGGCGGCCACCCTCGCCGGAATCCTCCAGACCCCCGCGCGCATCTCGCCGATACGGAACGCCTCGCTCACGCTGAGGCGCCGCAACCACGTCCTCTCGCGGATGCTCGACGAGGGATACATCGATCGGCCGGCGTACGACGCGGCGACGAAGGAGCCGCTCGGCGCCGAAATCGCTCGGCCCGCCGAGGCGACGGCCGCCTATTTCGTCGAGGAGATCCGCCGCGATCTCGACGCCGGCCTCGGGCAGGACGCGCTCTACAGCCAGGGGCTCACGATCGAGACGGGGCTCGACCTCGCGCTCCAGCGCTCCTCGGAGGCGGCGCTCGATCGGGGCGTGCGGGCGATCGCGAAGCGCCGCCCCTTCCGCCTCCCGTCGTCGAACATCCTGAAGGAGCGGAAGGGGACGCTCGCCGCGTACGCGCACCCGGACTGGGATCGCGCGATCGAGCCCGGCGCGATCGTCACGGGGCTCGTCATGGACGTCGCCGAGAAGCGCGCGCTCGTGCGCGTCGGCAAGCGCTCGTTCGAGGTCGGCCCCGAAGGGGTCGCCTGGACCTCGAGGACGCCGGCGCGGATCTTCCGGCCGGGGGATCTGGCCCCGTTCCTCGTCGTCGAGCGCGCGGGTGCGCTCGCCCTCGAGCTGTCGGCGGAGCCCCTGTGCCAGGGAGCGGTGGTCGCCCTCGACGCGGCCACCGGCGAGATCCGCGCGCTGGTGGGTGGGCTCGACTTCGATCGCAGCCAGTTCGATCGCGCGGTCCAGGCGCAGCGGCAGCCCGGCTCCGCCTTCAAGCCGATCATCTACGCCGCGGCGCTCGAGGAGGGATGGAACGCCTCCGACGTGCTGCTCGACGAGCCGACGCTCTTCATGGATCCGCAGACCGGCGTCCCCTACCAGCCCGAGAACTACTACCGCGAGTACAACGGTCTGGTCACGGTGCGCTACGCGCTCGAACACTCGCTGAACATCCCGACAATCCGCCTCCTCAACATGATCGGCTACCAGCGCGCCGTGGAGCAGGGGCGCCGCATGGGGATCACGTCGAAGCTCCGCCCCTACCCGGCGCTCGGCCTGGGAGCCTCCGAGGTGAACGTGCTCGAGCTCGCGGCGGCGTACACCGCCTTCCCGAACATGGGGGCGACCGTGAAGCCGCGGCTCTACCGCCGGGTCGTCTCACCCGACGGCGCCGTCGTGAAGGCCCTTCCCGCCGGCGGCAGCGACGCCCTGAAGCCGGCGATCGCGTACCTGATGACGTCGCTTCTCAAGGGAGTGGTCGCGCGCGGCACCGCGACCGAGGCGGCGGCGCTCGGCGAGGAGATCGCCGGCAAGACCGGGACGACCGACGAGAACACCGACGCGTGGTTCGTGGGCTACTCCCCGTCGCTCGTCCTCGCCGTGTGGGTCGGGAAGGACGACAAGGAGCCTCTCGGGCCGAACGAGACCGGGGCGATCGCGGCGCTGCCGATCTGGATCGACATCATGCGGGGATGGCTCGCCGCGCACCCGGGGGAGACGTTTCGGCGTCCGCCGGGGATCGAGACGTACGCCGTCGACGCCCGCACGGGGCTCAAGGCCGACGTCGACTCCGGCTGCTCGCAGATCATCCTCGAGGACTTCCGGCGCGAGGACCAGGCGCCGCCCCTCTGCTCGAGGCAGGCGCACGCCCGCGCGCGCCTCCCCTACTACCTCCAGCGCTACCCCTGGGCCGACGACGGGACGATCGCGATGCGCGACGAAGATCTCGAGCGCATCGTCCGCGAGTCGCCGGGAGAGGTCGCCGTCGACGGGAGCCGGCTCACGTACCAGGGGCCGGCCGGCCCGCTCTCGATCCCCTTCCGGATCTACGCGCCCGACGATCCGGCTCTCGCCGCGCTCGCGGGCGCGCGCTCGGTCGTGGCCGAGGCGACGGCGGCGGGGCCGACGCCGCGCAACGCGGACTCCTTCTTCGGCCTCGTCTTCCCGCGCGATCTGACGCCGATTCCGGCCGACATCGCGACGCACCCGGCCGTCGGCCTCGACGGGCGAATCACCGCGCTCGTCCAGATCAGGTACCCGTAACCATTCTTGGGGCCTACGGTCAAGATCTAACCATCTGAGACGATCATGATGACCCGGCACCCGCTAGGACGTGCACAGGCGTCTACGAGAAGAACCGGGTCAAAGGCCCAGATAGATCGCGACTCTGTTCTCGCCCGCCAGTGCCACCGCCAGATCTGGTTTGCCATCCCTGTTGAAGTCGGTCACGACGATAGAACGCGGGCCATTTCCAACGAAGAAATTCGTCTGAGACGCAATGCCGCCCGCTCCGTCACCCAGAAGCAGCGTCACCGAGCCTGAGTTGAAATTCGTAACCGCAAGATCCAATAGCCCGTCACGATTCACGT
>JACPZX010000009.1 GCA_016195325.1 Acidobacteriota bacterium | reverse complement strand
CGCGCGAGGTCCTCGTCGGGATGGAGTACCTCCAGGAAATGGCGGCCCGACGGGCTTGACCCGCCCTGCCGTCCTGGCCGCGGCCGCCGGGCTCCTCGCCGCCGCGTTCTTCCAGATGCATTTCGCCTCGGCCGTCACGTCGGCGACCGTGGACGAGCCGGCCCACGTGACGTCGGGGTATCTCTCGCTCGCGCGCTTCGATCTGACGATCAACCGCGAGCACCCGCCGCTGACCAAGATGATCGCCGCCCTGCCGCTCCTCCTCCTCCACCCGGCCCTTCCCGCCGTCACCCCCGACGCGCCCCCACCCGGCACCGAGGACTTCGAGTTCGACTACTCGCGGAAGTTCCTCTACCGCGCGAACCGCCCCGACGAGATCCTCGCGGCCGCGCGGGCGCCGATCATGCTGCTCACGCTCGCCCTCGGGGCGCTCGTCTTCCTCTGGGCGCGGGATCTCGCCGGAGACGCGGCGGGGCTCGCCGCCCTCTTCCTCTACTGCCTCGAGCCGAACATCCTCGCCCACGGCCGCCTCGTCACCACCGACATGGGCGCCGCCGCGTTTTCGACGGCGTTCCTCTTCGCGCTCCGGCGGGCGCTCAGGGGCGGCTCGACCCGGAGCTACGCGGTCACGGGGCTTCTTCTCGGACTCGCGCTCCTCAGCAAGTTCTCGACCCTGCTCCTGATTCCATTGGCGGCAGCGCTCTCCGTCGCGGATCGCCTCATGGCGCCGCGCGCCGAGCGACCCCCGACGGCGCCGGTCGCGGCGCGCACGTGGATTCTCCGCGCCGCGATTCTCCTCGCGGTCGCCTGGCTCGTCCTCGAGGCGGGATACGGCTTCGGCGGCTTCCCGCTACCGAGGCTCTACTCCGAAGGGCTCGCCCTCGCCCGCGCCAAGAACGCGACCGTCGAGGGGCCGACGTACCTCCACGGCGCGATCTCCCCCGACGGCTTCCGCAGCTATTTCCTCGTCGCCCTCGCCGTGAAGACGCCGATCCCGATCCTGATCTTCGGCGCGACGGGGATCTTCGCGCTCGCGGCCTCGCGCAAGGGGCGCGAGGGGGCGCTCTTTCCTCTCTTCGGCGCGGCCGCATGGATCGTCGCGATGTCCGTCCTGACGCGCGCCCAGATTGGCTACCGGTACGTCCTCCCGGCGATCCCGCTCCTGTGCGTGCTCGGCGGCGTCGGGGGGGCGGCTCTGTGGGGGCCGGGGTCCGGCTCGCGCGCGGGGCTCCGGGGATGGGGGCGCGGTGCGCGCGTGTCGGTCGCTCGCGGGATCGCGGCGACCCTTGCGATGTGGCTCGCCCTCTCGGCCGTCTCGATCTACCCGTACCATCTCGCGTACTTCAACGAGATCGCCGGCGGCCCCGACAACGGATGGAAGTGGCTCGTCGACTCGAGCCTCGACTGGGGCCAGGATCTCGTCGGATTGAAACGCCGCCTCGACTCGCTCGGCGATCCGGTGATCAACCTCTTCTACTTCGGCACCGCCGACCCCGATGCCCTCGGCATACGCCACTTCCCGTACGGCGAGAACCGCCCCGGCCTTTTCGCCGTGAGCGCGACGCACCTCGCCGGAGTCTACCTCCCCGACCCCGACTACCTCGCCGACTTCCGATCGATGCGGCCGGTCGAAACCATCGGCCACTCGATCATTCTCTACCGCCTCGACGCCATCCCCGAGCGTCTGAAACGCCCACTGACGCGCGACCGCTGACGCGCCGGCGCTGACGCCACCCTCAGGCGGCGTCCGACTTCCACCCCCGGCGGGGGACCATCCTGAACGTGCAGATGGAGCGCGCCCGTGCGGTGCGGCGATCTTCCCGCTCCAGGTTTTCGGCCAGATCGAGTATCGCTTCGCGAACACCTCCGCCCCTGGGCGCGTCACTTGCCATCAGGCGGAAGAGCTTCTCCGCGGCCTCGCTCAACCCCGGGTTCTTCTCGTTCTCAACGCGGGAGTACGTCTCCGCGGCCAGGCCTAGGATGCGCGCGATCTTCCTGGCGGGGATCCCGAGGTTCTTTCTGAGGAACCGTATCTCGCTTCCCTTCAGTCGACCCGGCTTCCGCGCCAGGGCTTCCGCGATGGCGCGATGAAGGTCATCGATCCGCGGGATGCTCGGGCGCACGTCTGCGCACACGGGACACCGATACACCGTGATGCCGCGGAGATAGACGTTGTTGAGCCCGCTGAAGGTGTAGTGGTAGGCATCCTTCTCGGTCGCCTTCTTCCCGACCATCACCGCGCCGCAACGAGTGCAGTCTCTGGTAAACACCCCGGGCTTCCTCCTCATCTGGGCCACGCGCTCACGAGGACGAGCGCGCCATTGATGTCGACGACACACACGATGTCATCTCCGTCGGCACCCTTCCCCCGCAGCATGTAGCGCCTCGGGGTCTCCGGAAACGAGTGGCTCCCGCCGCTGATGACCCGACCCCTTCGAAGCACGCAACGAACGTCGTTCACGTCGAGAGCGCGCTCCCGCAATCTGAGCATGGCGTGCGCGGGATACTCGACGAGCCCTTCCCTGAGGAGCGCCTTGATTCGCTTCTTGGCGCGTTTGATGTGCCTCGCGCGATCGAGCTTGACGAGCTCGCCCATCCGCCGGATTCGCTCCCGGCAGGGGTTCTTGATTCTTGGTCAAACTTGACTGAATGTCAACACACTTTGTCGCGCGCGATGTCGCCCACTTGCCCCCCCGCGGCGCCCCGGTGAATACTCGCCCCCTCATGGCTCGGGTGACGGACGACCGGCGCGGCGCGACCGGGGGACCCCTCGGCGACCTCCTCCTCGTCGCCGCGATCGCCGTCGTCGTGCGCGCTCTCTACCTCCTCGAGTACCGCAACTCCCCCTTCTTCGACTTCCTCCACCTCGACCCCCGGTACTACCACGACTGGGCCCTCGCGATCGCCTCGGGGGACTGGCTCGGCAAGGAGGTCTTCGAGCAGTCGCCGCTCTACTCCTACCTCCTCGCCGTCTACTTCATCGTCTTCGGCCAGAAGCTCTTCCTCCTGAGGGTCCTCCAGTTCGGCGTCGGCGCCGTCACCGCCGTGCTGATCTCCCTTCTCGGCCGCCGTCTCTTCGGCCGCGCCGCCGGCCTCGCGGCGGGGATTGGCGCGGCGCTGTACGGCCCGTTCATCTTCTACGAAGGACAGGTGATGAAGGAGTTCCTGACCCCCTTCTTCTCGGCGCTGATGCTCCTCCTGATCTACCGGGGGCTCGACGACGCGAGGCGGGGGTGGAGGTCGTTCGCGGCGGCGGGGTTCGTGATCGGGGTGGGGGGGCTGGTGCGGGACAACTTCCTGCTGCTCCTGCCGATCTTCGTCTCGTACCTCCTCCTCAAGGTGGCCACGAGATTGTGGGACCCGCCGGAACGCGGAGGAACTCGCGTCCCGCGAAACAATTCGAACCGACAGGAAAGAGTTCCCGACCCGCCATCCGGGTCCCGCTCGATTCCAACAATCTCGTGGCCACTTTGTATGGTGGGGGGGGCGCTCGTCGCGCTCCTTCCCGTCCTCTGGCGCAACCACCACGTCTCCGGCGAGTGGGTCCTGACGACCTCCGGCGGCGGCGAGGTCTTCTACATCGGCAACGGCCCGTACGCGAACGGGGCGTATGTGCCGCCGCCGTGGGTGCGATCGAACCCGCGGTACGAGCACGAGGATTTCCGGCGGCGGGCTCGGGAGATCACGGGGCGGCCGCTCACGCGGGGGGAGTCGTCGCGGTTCTGGTACGGCGAGGGGCTCCGGGCGATCGCCGACCGGCCGGGGCACTGGTGCTGGCTGATGATCCGGAAGGCTTTTCTCTTCCTCGACGATCACGAGCTCCCCGACAACTACTCGTTCTACTCGTTTCGGCGCTTCTCGACGACGCTGAGCGTGCTGCCCACGTTCGCGTGGGTGGCGGCGCTCGCGGCGCCCGGGCTCTTCCTGACCTTCCACCTGTGGCGGCGGCTCCTTCCGCTGTACCTCGCGGGGGCCGGCTACATGGGATCGGTCCTCATCTTCTTCAACTTCGCGCGCTTCCGCCTGCCGTTCGTGCCGGTGCTCCTCGTCGTCGCGGGGGCGGGCGCGGCGGCCCTCGCGGGGGCGGTCGCAGATGTCCGCGCGAAGGGGGCTCCGGCGCGCGGGGCGGCGCGGCGGATGGCGATGATGGCCGTGATCGGCGCCGCGGTCTTCGCGCTGACGCACGTGGACCTCTCGAGCAGCTCGGAGGAGCCCTTCCAGGATCGGCTCCACCTCGCGGCGGCGTACCGGCAGTCGGGGAAGGACGCCGAGGCGGAAAGTCTGCTCAGGGAGACGATCCGCGACGCCGAGGCGATCCTCGCGAAGCACGGCTGGCGGCCCGGGATGGGCGCGGTGCCCGGGGGGGTCACCTTCGCGACGGCGCTCCGTTCGGCGCACCGGGATCTCGCAGGCATCCTCCTCGCGGGACACCGCGACGACGCGGCGATCGCGGAGCTCCTCGCGGCGATCCCGCTCGACCCGAACGACGCCGACATGTATCAGGCCCTCGGGCAGGCGTATCGGTCGAAGGGGGACGGGGCGGCGGCAGAGCGCGCGTACGAGGCGGCGCTCGGGCTGAGGCCCGACTCGTTCACCATCCGCTACGATCTCGCCACCGCGCTCTACGAGAGCGGCGACGCCGCGGGAGCGCTGCGCGAGCTGATCGACGCGAGAAAGCGGAATCCCGGCCTGGCTGATCTCGATCTCGCCGACTGGAACTACGGCATGGGGTTCGCCCTCGCCGCGCTGCAAGGAAGGGAGGCGGAGAGCGTGCCGCACCTGGCGGAGGGGCTGCGGCTGAACCCTGACGCCCCCGGAGCGCCGGACGCCCGGAAGCTCCTCGCCGGAACGCCCCGGTAGCCGCGCGGGTGATCCAACAATCTCGGGGTCACCCCGGGAGGGCGTCGAGCGCCGCCTTCGCCGCCTCGGTCTCGGCGGCCTTCTTCGTCCGTCCCGTTCCGCGCGCGAGCGCCTTCCCCTCGGAGAGGACCTCCACGTCGAACCTCGGATCCTGCGGGGTGGGGCTCTCGGCGACGACGCGGTACTCGGGAACGGGAAGGCCTCGCGCCTGCAGGATCTCCTGGAGGCGCGACTTGGCGTCCCCCGCCAGCGCGCCGGGGCGCGCAGCGATGTCCCCCTCGAAGAGGCGGAGGACGAAGGCCCGGGCGGCGTCGAGCCCGCCGTCGAGGTAGATCGCGGCGACGACCGCCTCGAGGGCGTCGGCGAGGATCGAGTCGCGCTCGCGCTCGCCGGTGCGGGAGGCTCCCTTGCCGAGACGGATGTGAGGGCCGAGTCCCAGGGCCCTCGCCCGCGCCGCGAGGGGGGCCTCGCTGACCAGCTCGGCGCGCCGCCTCGACAGGTCGCCGACCTGGGCCCCCGCCCCGGCGGCCTCGAGTAGGCGCTCCCCGACGACGAAGCCGAGGATCGCGTCGCCGAGGAACTCGAGCCGCTCGTTGTGGCGGTCCCGGGATCCCGTCTCGTACGCGCGCGAGCTGTGCGTCAGGGCGAGATCGAGTCGCGCGGCGTCCTCGAAACGGTACCCGAGCGCCGGCTCGAGATCGCGGGCCGCTTCCGCCGCGTCGCTCATCTCATCCCCCCTCCCTTGACGTCGTCGTACAGGAGCCGGCGGAGCTCGGGAGTCGCCATCGCGCGCGCGCGGTACGGGCCGCCTCCGGTCGTGACGGCGGCGAGGAGATCGCGCCGCGCCGCGTCCTGCTCGCCCAGCTTCGCATGGAGGCGCGCCCGCGTCAGGAGCGCCTCCGGGTCCCCGGGCTTCGCGCGGAGCGCCGCCTCGATCTCGCGGCTCGCGTCGTCGCTCCTCCCCTCGTCGAGATCCACCGCGGCGAGCGCGGTGCGCGTCTCGGCCTCGCGCCCTCCGAGCGCGAGCGCGCGCTCGTAGAGATCGTGCGCCCGCGCCGAGAGGCCGCGCCCGCACGCGACGTCGCCGAGCGCGAGGAGGGGCTCGGGCTGGCGCGGATCGAGATCGGCCGCGCGCAGGAGGCTCGTCTCGGCGCCGCCGAGATCGCGCGCCCCCAGGCGGAGGAGCCCGAGCCGGTAGTGGAGGATCGCCGTCTGCGGGGCCAGATCGATCGCCCGCCGCGCGAGCGACTCCGCGATGTCGTCCCGTCCCTGCTCGTGCCGGATCCACGAGAGCGCGGTGAGGGCCTCGACCGACTGCGGGTCGGCGTCGAGGGCGCGCTCGTAGCTCTCGGCGGCGACCCCTCGCTGCCCGTGGGCGAGGGCGGCCTCCGCGGAGAGGCAGAGGGCGCGGGCGGCGATCGATCGCGCGGCCTGATCCGACGTGTCGAAGTCGAGCGCGGCGTCGGCGCGACGGAGGCTGAGGGGAGCGTCTCCCGACGCGAGCGCCGCGCGCGCCTCGAGGACGCGCCGCCTCACCTCGAGGAGGACGCCCAGGCGGCGACCGAGCGCCTCGCGCGCCTCGGGGGACCATGAATCGGGGAAGACGATCGACGCATCGGGGGGCTCGAGGCGCGCGGCGAGGGAGCGGAGGTTCTCCGCGGCGTGGGTCTCCATCGTGCCGGCCGCCGCGGCCGCGGCGAAGGCCGCCCCCTCGTCCCGCGCCCCTCCCGCCGCCTGCGGGAGCGGCTCCGGCGCGAGGGTGAAGAGGCGCAGCGACACGAGCCGCGCGGAGTCCTCGATCCCCAGGGCGCGCAGGTCGTCGGCGATCTCCCCTTCGCGCATCCTGAGGGCGATGCGCTCGAGCGGGATCTTCGACGCGCCCGCGCCGCCGACGAGGAAGAGCTCGGAGCCCGCGCTCCACGCGCTCGCGTCGGCGAAGACGCGCCCGAAGAGGCGGCGCGCCACGTCCATCCCCTCGGCCGAGAGGCGGCGCAGCGGAAGAGGCAGGCAGACCACGCCGCCGGGGCGGAGGTGCTCGCGGATGAGGGCGAGGGTGTGGGGATCGAAGATCTCGAGGAGATCCCGCTCGCGCGAGAGAGGGGGCGAGGTGACGAGGTCGTACCCGTCGGCGTCGCGCGCCAGGGCGCGGACGGCGTCCCCCGGGAGAAACCTCGGCGCGGACCGGGAGGCGCCGGGAGAGGCGGGGGCGTGGGGGGTCGGTGCCGCGCCGAAGCCCGTCCCCACGGCGCCGCCGGAAGGACTCGCGTCGGCGGAGGCCGGAGAGGCGAGCGGCCCCGAAGCGAGGGCGGGGGCTTCGAGGGCGAACCGCGCGGCCGCGGCGTCCCCGGCGGCGACGTCGATCGTCAGGCCGCGGAAGCGGCCGAGGGCCTCGAGCGTCGCGGGGGCGCCCGAGGCGAGGACGAGCGCGCGCCCCCGGTCCGGGCCGAGGAGGGCCGGCAGGGACCCTGCGAGGAACTGCCCCCGGCGGTCCTCGAAGCCGGCGAGCGGGATCACCGCGCCGTCGACGAAGAGGACGGGGAGCTTTCCCTCGACGAGCTTGATCGCCACCGTGCTCGCCGATCCGTCCGCGTACATCAAAATCCGATCGTGGCTCACGCGCTCGGCGAGGCGCGACTCGCCGTCCTCGAGGTAGAGGGCGGGGTTCTCCGCGATCCCGGCCGACAGCAACCTGCGGTCCCACGGATCGAGCCCCCACAGGAGGGCGGCGCACACGAGAAGGAGCGTCAGGGCGCGCATCGATCGCCCCCACCCCGATCCCTGCTCCAGGAAAACGGCCAGGCCGCCGGCGACGGCGAGGAGCGTCGCCGAGAGAGCGACCGCCCCCTCGAGGCCGAGAGACGGGATGACGATCCCCGGCCACGCCGCGCCGATCGCGACCCCGGCGCCCCCCGCCGCCAGCGGGATCGCCCCCCCGAAGATCGACGCCGCCACCCCCAGCGACGCGCCGGCGAAGAGGCAGGGCGCCAGGAACACGATCGCCGCCACGGTCATCCGCGCCGCCGCCTCACCCCGGTCGGCCCCTCCCGCGCGCGCGAGGACGCCGAGGAAGGCGTGCGGGAGCATGTCGGCGACGATCGCGGCGAAGAGGGCGCTCGATCCGGCCAGGGCGAGGCACGCCCCGAGGAGGCGCCACGGTCCCGCGGCGCGGCGCAGCGCCCGCGGCGCCATGAGGGCGCCGAACCCCGAGGCGGCGAGCCCGGCGATCGCGCAGGCCGTCCCGCTGGCGGGAGCGGTTCCGATGGCGAGGCGCGCGAGGCGCTCGAGCCCCGCGAGGGCGACGGCCCCCGAGGCGCCGGAGAGGGCGAGGAGAATCGCGACGAGGGGGGCGCGGGTGAGCGCGCGTGGGCGCGGGGGCCGGGGTGACCCTGAGATTGTTGGATCCACCAGGGAGGCTTGAGACAATCTCGTGGCCGCCGTGGGGAGGGCGCGGGACGAGGCGGTGTACCAGAGGGCCGGGCACACGGCGAGGAGGACGACCGCGGCCAGCGCGCCGCCCCCGGGCGACGGGACGCCGAGCGCGGCGGCGACGGCGGCGCCGAGGAGGAGGAGCCCGATCGTCCGGCTCGAGGAGGGGGCCGGCTCGACCGAGGCGAGGAGCGAGAGGGCGGCCACGGGGATCGCGACGGCGATGGCGACCGCCCCCGCGTCGAGAAGGAAGGCGGCGAGGCTCCCCTCCTCCCGCTGGATCGTGGACCAGAGCCAGGCGGCCCGGGCCGTGGAGGCGGGGACGAGGAAGCCCGCGATGGCGGCGGCGAGCGCGGCGAGGCCGAGCGCCGCGGGGACGCCGCGTCCGTGCGATCCCCCCGCGCGCGCCGCGCGGCGCGAGATCCATCCGCACAGGGCGGCGCTCACGGCCACCGACGAGGCGATGGCGACGAGGGCGGGAGCCCCGGGCGTGGCCCCCTCCCCCGTGAGGCGCGCGACGCGGCGCACCCCCTCCGCGACGAGGGACGCGGCGGCGGCTCCGGCGAGCGGCGTGATGACGGCGATCGCGAGGGGGAGTCTTCTCACCGCGCCCATTGTACCGGCGGGCCGGGAGCGGGTCGATGCGCTCGAGGCGGCGGGTGTGAAAACACGAAGGGCCGCTTCCAGTTGGAAGCGGCCCTCGAGGTGGCTCGCGGGGCGAGCCGGATCGCGCTACTGGACCGGAACGGGGTTGCTCGAGAAGACGGAGCCGCCGAGCGCTTCGACGATGATCGACCGCGCCCCCTTCGACTTGCCTGCGCTGAAGGTGACCTGGTAGCTCGCCGAGAGGCCGCTCGAGCACTCCGTGCAGTTGATCGGGGAGGGGGTCAGGAGCGAGCGTGCCCCCTTCGCGTTCAGCGCGTAGACGTTGTAGCCGGTGATCGAGAGCTCCGCGCTCATCGACCACGCGACCGTGATCTTCCCCTGCGATTTGTCGGCGGTCACGGACGTGAAGGCCTGCGAGAAGAGCGCGCCGCCGACGCAGGTGATCGTCGCGCCGTCGAGCGAGACGGCGTCGTAGCCGCGGTCGCCGCACTTGCCGAGGCGGCAGTTGGCGGTGGAGGTGGTCGACGTCTCCGGCTTCTTCCCGAACTTCACGCGCACGCGCCAGCAGGTGTCGGGGCCGGCCGCGACGGTCGAGGAGATCGTCGGCGCGGTCGGGTTTCCTGTGTTCGCGTCGATCGCCGGCTGCGGCACGTCGGCCACGGCCGTCGAGAAGGCAAGCGAGGCCGGGATCAGGCGGCCGTTGGCGTCGAGGTTGGCCGCCGTCGCGGTGGCGCTCTCGAGGTCGTAGTGGATGAGCCCCTGCCACGAGTTCCCCGCGTCGGTCTTGCGGAGGAGATCGAGCACTCCCACGCCGGGGGCGCGCGTCGCGTCGGTGGGGGCCATCCCGGGGTTCGTGGACGGGCGGATCGATCTGTCGTGGTACCAGATCACGGGCGCCCAGTCGAAGCGGATGCTCCGCGGCGAGCTGGCGCAGTTCGCGACGCAGTTCGCGCTGGGCTTGGGGACCTGCTGCCACGGGATGACGTTGAACTTCCCGACGACGAACGGGTTCGCGACGCCGTTGGCGACGTCCTTGAATGAGTAGAAGCCCGGGCGCACGTCGCACGCCGCGGCGTTCGTCCCCGTCTGCCCCGCCGGGGCGCACGGACCGTTCCCGCCCGTGTTCCCGCGGTTCAGCGTGGCGACGGCGGCGATGGCGAAGTAGCGCGCGTCGGGGGCCGTCTCGAGGAGCGCGGCCATCGGGTAGTCCTGCTGCCACGAGAGCGAGTAGTACCCCTTCGCGGAGTAGGTGCGGGAGAAGTTGACGTCGTAGTACGGATTGAGATCGCCGTCGTCGGCGACGGCGAGCGCCGCGTTGCGCAGATCGTCCGCGCATCCGTCCACGCCCGAGTTCGCCCAGTTGTTGCTGGACAGGCACAGCGATCCGGCGGGGACGCCGGGCTGCCCGGTCGTCACGCGCGCGTCGCGCACGTCCACCGCGAAGATGCCCGTGTCGTTCCCGTTGAAGTCGTTGAGCGCCGAGTTGCCGGTGCCGGAGCTTCCGAGGCCGGTGTTCGCGTTGCAGAAGGTGTCGGGGGTCGGCAGCGAGGCGGAGCTGCACGCCTTGTTGAGGAGGCCCGACGTGCACTTGAGCTGCACGAGATCGCAGTGGCCGGCCTGGTTGTTCCCGAAGCCGAGCTGCCAGAAGACGGCGGTGACGTTCGTCGGCTTGTTGTTCGGATCGAACGCCACGGCGACGGGAGGCGGATTGAAGTACGCGACGTCGGCGCACTGAAAGATGGCGAAGCCGCCGAAGTCGAGGCAGTTGGCGAAGAGTCCGCCCCCGCTCAACGCCAGGGCGGCGAGCGCCGCGACGGCCAACCGAGCCCGATGGTTACGAGTCATTGTTCCCTCTCCCCCGCTCTGTGCGCTTCGTGAAATCGATCCGCGCCGCCCGCGAACGATGGATCGGTCCTCGGGGACCCCAAAGCTCCCCCGCGACGGGCGCGGATGGACACCGACCTCCGGGCATGCAGCGGCGGATGAATATACGCCGAATCGACGGTTTCGGGGAGGGGGAAGCGCAAATTACCCACCCTTTCGAGGGGGGGCCGGTTCGGGTGCGTCCGCCCGTCAACCGCCGGATCGGCGGCGCGCGGCGGACCCTTTCAGAGCGGGCCCCTCGAGGCACTGCGCTGGTCCCGGGACGACATACCCGACATCCCCGCAATGCCCGACAGCGCACTCGGCGAGGGAGACGGAGCGGGTCCCGGGAACCTTGCCGAAGTGCGCGGCGACCCTCAGGCAGGTGTCCTCGGGGACCTCGACCTCGGCGCGCGTCTCCGTGACCGTGGCGATCGTGTCCCAGACGAGGGCCGCCCCGATCGGGTAGCCGGCCTCGTCGATGAGCGCGTCGCTGAGGTGGGCGGTCTGGATGTCGTAGGCGACCAGGGGCCCCATGTCGGCCACGCCGACCCCCTTCCCCGGGTTGTCGAGGGCGTGCGCCTGCGACGGGATGCGCGAGCCGTCGGTGGCGATCGTCACCGCCCCCCACGTCGCGCCCACGCGCCAGGAGTCCGGCTCTCCCCCCGGGCCGGCGACGGAGAGGGTGGCCGCGGGGCTCCTCTGCCACGGGACGGCGTTCCTCGTGGAGGTTACGGGGTTCGGGTTGCCGTCGATGATGCCGCCGAATGAGAAGGCCCCCTGCCGGATGTCGCCGAGGCCTGTGCGCGGGGCGGTGGCGACGGCGGCCACGGCGAACCATGCGGACGATTCGTCGCGCAGAAGGATCGCCATCGGATAGTCCTGGAGCCTCTCGGGGGCGGGGGCGAGATCGCCGGTCTTCTGGAGGAGGCGCGGGTCGAAGAGCGGGTTCAAAAAACCGTCCATCGCGCTGAGCATCTCGGGGTCGCGCATGTTGTCGCAGCAGCCGTCCACGCCGCGATCGATCCAGTTCGCCGACGCGAGGCAGACCGACCCTTCGGGGACGCGCGCGTCGCCGAGGGCCGTTCGGGCGTCGGCGAGGGGGACGCGCCAGAGGCCGTTGTCGTTCCCGCTGAAGACGCCCAGCGGCGCGATCCCCGCCCCGCCCGTCCCGTCGCCGTTGTTGACGACGGCGTTTCCGAACCCCACCTGCCAGAAGAGGGCCGTGATCTGGGAGGTCCCCTCGGGAGGTGGCTCGAAGTAGCCGCGATCACTGCACTGGAAGATGGCGAAGCCGCCGGGCTTCCGGCACGCGGCCGAGGCGGGAGCGGCCGCGGTGATGCCGAGCGCGGCGACGAGCCCGCATCGAGCGAGGAGGATCATCGCGCGGCGGACGCGCGTGAGCTCGAGACGGGCCGAGGCGATCTGCCTGCCGTGGGGGCGCGAGTATGGTGAAGTGGTCATCGCGGGAGATTAGTTCACGGGAAACAAAAAGGGCCACCGGCTTTCACCGGTGGCCCCTCTATCTGGTGTGAGGTCTGACGTCCCTTAGAAGTTCACCTGGGTCCGCGAGTTCCCGTTGAGGCTGAGGACCTCGAGGATGATCGACCTGGCGCCCTTCACCTGGGTGGCCGGAGCGTTGAACGAGTAGCTCTCGGACTCGCCCGTCGAGCACGCGATGCACGGGACGGAGCCGATCCTCTTCTCGACGCCCTTGTTCGACACGGTGTAGACGTTGAAGCCGCTGAGAGCCAGCTCGCTCGTCATCTTCCACGTGAGCGTCACGCCGCCGAGCTTCTTCGTCGCCTGGACGTCGATCGCCTTCTCGGAGACGAGGGCGCCGCCGACGCAGGAGATCGTGCCCGGATCGAGTGAGAAGGCCTCGTACCCCTTGTCACCGCACTTGCCGAGGCGCGCGTTGGCTGTCGAGCAGGTGCTGACACCGGTGCCTGTCTCCGGCTTCTTGCCGAAGAGGACGTGGACGCGGTAGCAGGTGTCGGGAGGTGAGGAGACGCCGGCCCGGGTGACCTGTGATCCCGCGTCGCCGTTCGCGTTGAGCGCCGGCTGCGGGATGTCGGTCTGGCCGGTGACGGCCGCGAAGACCAGCGTGTTCGTGAGGACGGAACCGTTCGGGTCGAGGTTTGACGCGCCGACCGCGGCCGACTCGAGGGTGTAACGGACGAGGCCGGCCCAGTTGTTCGCGGCGTTCGCCTTCGTCATCAGGTCGATGATGCCGACTCCGCCAGCGCGAGTCGCGTCAGGTCCCAACGCGATGCACGGAGGATTCGCTCCGACGCAGGCTCCGCCACCCATCGCCGGGTGCGTCGTGCCGATGTGACGGCGGTCGTTCTGGATGAAGACCGGGTCCCACACGAAATTGATCGTGCGCGTCCCCGTCCCGGAGCAGCCCGCGACGCACGAGGCCTTGGGCCTCGGCACCTGCTGCCACGGAATGACGTTGTTCGCGCCGGAGACGACCGGGTTGGGCTGACCGTTGATCACTCCCTTGAAGGAGTAGGAGCCCGGGCGGAAGTCGCAGGGCGACGGGTTGGTCCCTGGCGTCAGCGCGCAGGGGCCATCACCCGTGTGGCTGTTCCCTCGATCGAGCGTGCCGACCGCCGCGATGGCGAAGTACTTCGCGTCGGGGATCGTCTTGAGAAGGGCGGCCATCGGGTAGTCCTGGTGCCAGTCGTACGAGTAGTACCCCGGCGACCCCGCCTTCGCGTAGTAGACGTTGTAGTCGGGGTTCAGAATGTCGTCGTTGTCGTTGCTGAGGCTCGTCGTGCGATCGTTGTCGGCGCAGCCGTCGATCCCCGAGTTCGCCCAGTTGTTGCTGGAAAGGCACGTGGCGCCGAACGGAATGAGCGGGTTCTGCGTGGCCGCCTGAGCGTCCTTGATGTCCACGGGAAAGATACCCTGGTCGTTCCCGTTGAATGTGTTCAGGGCCGAGTTGCCCGTGCCGGCGCTGCCGAGGCCGGTATTCAGGCCCTGGTTGCCGAAACCGACCTGCCAGAAGACGGCGGAGATGTTGGTCGGGACGGCGTTGGGATCGAATGTGACGGGGACGGGCGGCGGGGCGAAGAAAGCGAGGTCGGCGCACTGGAAGATGGCGAAGCCTCCGAACTCGAGGCAGTTCGCATACGCGCCGCTCCCGCCCATCGCCAGGGCCACCACCACGCCCAGTAGGATTGCCTGGAACCGCTTGTTCATTGTGACCTCACCCCACGAATAATAAATGAAGTCTGAAACGCCCTATGGGAAGCCTTCGGTGAGGAGGGCTCGTGTCCCTCCTCACCGACGATGGATCAGACTTCCGTTCGACTACTGGATCTGAACACTCTGACTCGCGCCCGAGGGCTCCGCGACGACGATGACCGTGCGCGTTCCCTTGAGCTGCGTGACGCTGGCGGAGAACTTGTAGCTCGAGGCCGTCCCGCTGCCCGTTCCAGTCGCGGGGACGGTTCCGAGAACGGTGTTCCCCTTCTTCCCCACCGCTTCGATTCGATACGACTTCGTCGAGAGCTCGGCGGACGCCTTCCACGTGATGGTGACGGCGCCGGCGCGCTCACGAATGGCCTTCAGCTCGATCGGTGACTCGGAGACGAGCGGTCCACCGACGCAGGAGGCCGGGGAGGTGACATCGTAGCCGAGGTCGCCGCAGATTCCCAGGCGGCAGTTGGCGACCGTCTGGGTGGACGTTCCCGGAGGAAGGCCGAAGTACGTGTGGAGACGGACGCACGAGTCGGCGTTGACGAGCTGGGACGCCGAGTTCGTCGGGTTCGTGTACGTCGCCGCCGCGGTCCAGCCGGTCGGGCTCAAAGAGCTGATCGGGTTGTTCGCGTCGACGATGGCCTGCGTCTCGACCACGTAGCGGATGAAATCGCCGCCGAAGTCGCCCGTGCCCATGCCGCCGCCCGGGACGCCGGTGTTGGTGGAGGGGAGGTTCCGGTTGTCCCTGTACATCGTGACGTCATTCCAACCGAGGGTCAGCGTGTGCGGGCCGACGACGGTCGGAGTCGAGACGTCGCGGACGAGGCCGAGCGGATCCGCCGTACCCTTCTTGCCCGGGACGGGCTGCCAGGGAACGATGTTGTGCACCGCGGCATTGAAGGGGTTGGTGAGGCCGTTCGTCACATCCTTGAAGTTGTAGAAGCCGGGGCGGACGTCGCCCTGGCTGGTGCGGATCATCGTGGTGACCGCGGCCACCGCGAAGTAGCTCCCCGTGGACTCACGGAGGAGCGTCCCCATCGGGGAGTCCTGCACCCAGTTCCTGCTCGCCGCCGCGACGGAGTTCGCGTCGTAGGCGTAGTTGCGGACGTAGTTGACGTTGTAGAGCGGGTTGAGGATTCCGTCCTTGCTGAGCGGGAGGGCGGGGTCCTTGACGTTGTCGCAGCAGCCGTCGACGCCCGTGTTCGCCCAGTTGTTGTTGCGGAGGCACAGGGCGCCCACCGGCGGCACGCTGGAGCCGATCGACGTGCGGGCATCCTCGAGGCTGATGCCGAAGACGCCGTTGTCGTTCCCGTTGAAGATGGCGCCGGTGCCGTTGCCCGTGCCGGAGGAGCCGGAACCATCGTTCGTGTTCCCGTTCCCGTACCCGATCTGCCAGAACACCGCGCTCACGCTTCCCGAGCCCGCGGGTGCAGGGTTGAAGTATGCGCGATCCGCGCACTGGAAGATTGCGAAGCCGCCGAAGTCGAGGCAGGCCGCAAAGCTCGCGGGTCCCGCTGACACGACGGCGACGGCGGCCAGCACCGCCAGCGCCCTGAAGCCCCTCTTCATACCAAACCCTCCTCTGCTCCCGAGAGATTTAGAAATGTGATGGCGTGCAGACCTTCGGACCCTGATTCTCCAGAATCAGGACCGCCTCCCCTAGGACCAAGCTCCACTGGGCAACCGTGCCGCAGGTGTGCGTCAAGACGTTGCCCGTGCAAGCGTCGAATCGGCTGACGGTCGCCGTGTTGCTCAGTCCGCAATCCACGCAGAAGTCCTGGGGCGTGACCGCCGTCGTATGGTACTTGATCGGGATGACGTTCGTCCCGTTCGGTGCCACCGCCAGATTCTCGATGCGGATCTGGCCGTTCGGGATGTCCGAGCCGACGATGACGCCGCTCTTCGTTCCCGTGGGCTCCTGGATCATCATCCCCTTGCCCGCGAGCAGGTTGAACTGCTGCGCCTGGGTGCAGACGTGGATGAAAACGTTCCCCGTCCCGTTCCACTGCGTGATCTGCGCGGTGCTGCTGAGGCCGAGGGCCGTGCAGAGGGCGTTGAGCCCGCCCGCTCCCTCGTAGGGGCTGTGGTCCGGAAGGGCGACGAGATTCTGTCCGACCGGGGCCGTCCCTTGCTGGCAGATCTGCTTGTTGAGCTTGAAGGCCATGTTCGACGCCGACGCGGTCATGTTGGCCGCGACGAGCGCCAGCACGGTGCAGGCGACGATCGCCGCCGTCCTTCCGAGCTTCTTGTCCGCCATTTTCAACTTCCTCCTGGCCCCGGCCCCTCTCCGGCGCCCTGGAATCGTCAGTCGTTTAGAAGATCAGCGGAGTCGCGCCACCACCCGGCGTCGTCACGCCCGGACGGAACAGGACGCCTTCACCGACGCCGAGGACGGCGGTTGCGGCGGACTGGTCGCACGTCACGGTATCGACCGTGCCGGTGTCGGCGTGGAAGCGCGCGACGCTCGAGGCGGCCGTCGTGAGACCGAAGGTCTGGCAGATGTTGAAGAGCTTGCTTCCCGCGTAGGTGACGGGAACCGGCAGGAGGTTGTCACCGAGAACGCCGGGGCCCTCCACGTACGCGATGTAGGGACGCGTGCACTCGACACCCGGGATTCTACCCGCGTTGCTCAGGGTGGGGCGGATGAGGACCGCCTGTCCGGGGGTGAAGGTCGGGGCCGCGGCCTGCGAGCAGTCGAACGTGGCGACCGTGCCGGCCTGCGCGTTGAACTGCTGGATCGTCGACGTCGTGCCGATGAGCGAGAAGCGGCGGCACAGATCGAAGAATCCGTTGGTGGTCGCGCTGCCGGGGTTGTTGTTGACGGGGCTGACGGCGGGGATGGAGACGATGTTGTCACCCTTCGGGCCCGGGACGTCGGCCGTCAACTGGAGGTTCATCAGGGAGGCCACACCGCCGCAAGCCGGGGGGCCCGGCGGAGTCTGGGCGAGAGCCGGGCTGGCAACGAGCGCCGCCGTTCCCGCGAAGACCGCCGCCATCAGAAGTGCGTGACGCAGTGACGTCTTTCTCATGGGTTACTCCTCCGACCGAAGTTTTGCCTGGACTCCCCAGCCCCCCCAGAGGGTTTCATCAGGCGGGGTACACCATGCCACACTCGCGAAACGGCTTGAGGAAGATACCGCGAAAACCCTTCCAGTCAAGCCAAAAGCTCAACGTTTCGACCACGATGGTCCACCAGAATGGCTCGTCATTCAACCGGGTAATTCATTCAACCAGGTAATAGGTGACTGCGGCGTCCGAGGGGGACCGATCGACGTAACGATGCCCCTTCACCTCGACGCCGGGCGCCGAATAGACCGACTTTGCCGACGTCGCCTGCCTGACGACGTAGGCGTCTTTGGTCCCGTCGGACCACTCCAGGACGATGCCGTCGCCGCTCTGGCTGACCCGGAGGTCTGCGGCGGCCTGGCGCTCGATCGAGGTGGGGGCCGAAAGGGATTGAACGGGAACGGAAGATGTGAAGTACGCGAAGACGACGATGATCGCCGCGCCCAGCGCGGTGGCGAAGGCCGGCGCCCTCTTCAAAATGCCGGCCGGGATGAGAAGCCAGCTCGCCGCCTTCGGGGACGCCTGCCCGGCCTGAGTCAGGATTCGGGAGCGGGTGGCTGCCGAGAGGCTCTCACCCGCTTCGTCCGCCGCCAGAGCCCGGAAGGCCTCTTCGAGCCGCCTGTCGGCACCGCCGTGTCTCATGCCGTTCGAGCCTCCAGAGAGATGACGTTACGGAGGCTCATACCGGCCGGTCGGGGGAGATCGTTCAACGCCCCTGAAATAAAGATTCCTTCGCGAGGGCGAGGGCGGCGTCGTAGCCGTAGCTGGCGCGCGCGGCGGTCAGCGCCGCCTCCTGCTGGGTGGGGTCCATGGTCAGGCGGGCCCCCAGGAGGTCGGCGAGGGACCCCTCCCCCTTGAAGACCTTCTCCTTCCACTCGACCCCGAGGCGGTCGAGCATCATCACCTGCGCGGCGCCGGCGATGGGGACTCTCAGGGCCAGGTGCCCGGCGTTGACGGGGGTGTCGACGAGGCGCCCGACCAGGAGCTCGAGCCTCCAGAGAAGGCCGTACTGGAAGGAATGGTACGACGGGTCGACGTCCTGGATGGGAGGGGGCTCGAGGACCTTCTGCGCCGTCAGGCGCATCGCGGCCGACTGGGCGAAGAAGGCGGGGGCCTCGAAGAGCTCGACGCGCCTCTCGAAGTCCGACGACTTCCCCAACATCGCCCAGCGCGCGCGCCGGATCGCGAGGAACTGGCGGGCGAGATCCTCGAGGACCATCGTCTTGCCGGCGTCCGAGAAGAGGAAGTCGGCGAGAGCGCGGTTCTCGATCGCCGTCAGAGCGAGCAGCTCGGGAGAGAGGGTGGCGGCCGGCGCCGGCGCGGGGTTCATGTCGGCGGGCATCCCCTTCGAGGCGGCGTAGACGTGGGCCATCTCGTGGATGATCTGGGGGATCACCTTCTCCGCCGGAGAGGCGCCGTCGGCGGGGTCGGCGAGCGTCTCACCCGCGACGTAGAGGGCGGTGCTCTTTCCGGCGAAGCTGAATGGGGATCCGGCCCCGGCCGGGAGGACCACCTTCGACGAGAGGTAGATCGCGGGCTGATTTGCGGTCGGCTCCATCACCCGGGTGAAGTCGGCGGGGGGCGACGCGATGCCTGTGAGGAGCGCGAAGGAGGTCTGCCCGGCGCGGCGCTCGACGTAGAGGACGGGGATGCCGTTCGGATCGAAGTCGCTCCAGAGGTTGTCGCGGATGCCTCGCGCGATCCACCAGGCCCCCTTCAGCCTTCCGATCGCCTGCTTCTGCGACGCCGCGGGCGCCTTCGGTGCGTCGGCCGCCCGGGCCGCCGTCACGGCGCCGGCCATCGACGCCGCCAGGGAGCCGGCGGCGATTGCGGCCACCGCCATCATCTTGATACCGCGCGCGCCGCGCGAACAGGTCTCGTTGCCTCGCAAGGTGACCATCCTTATAATGCCCCCCTCGTGGACGAAGGCGGCGATTATACGTTCGCCTCCCTTCCCCCTCAAGGACGTTTCCCATCCCCTGCCGATGACATCACACCGAGTTCTCGCCGCGGCCGCGGCGCTTGCGATCGCGGCGGGCTCGCTCGCCGCCTGCGGCGGCGCCCCCGCCGACTCGCGCCCCGACGTCGTCCTCGTCACGATCGACTCGCTGCGCGCCGACGCCCCCGGCTTCATGGGGGGAAAGGTCGAGACGCCGGCGATGGACGCGCTCGCCGCGAAGGGGATCACCTTCACGACGGCCATCTCGCCGGCGCCGCAGACGCTCCCCGCCATCGCCGCGATCCTCACGGGGATGTA
Organism: Acidobacteriota bacterium; assembly: GCA_016195325.1. NCBI lineage: Bacteria > Pseudomonadati > Acidobacteriota > Acidobacteriota bacterium. The sequence goes on along the minus strand of JACPZX010000009.1, from coordinate 15,732 downwards.
CCCCGAGGGGACGACGGTGCACGACGACGGGATCGACCGGCTGCCTCAGGCGATCCCGACGCTCGCGACGCTCTTCAAGAAGGCCGGGTACGCGACGGGGGCCTTCCCGTCGGCGATGGCCCTCCATCCGAAGCACGGCCTCGCGCGCGACTTCGACGTCTACCAGGATGCCTTCAGCGAGGTCGCGCGCCTTCGGACCTCCCCCGCCATCGGCATCCCCGCGGCGAAGATCGTCGATCGCGCCATCGAGTGGCTCGGCGCGCTCCCCCCGGGGAAGCGATCGTTCCTCTGGGTTCATCTCTTCGATCCGCACTTCTTCTACGAGCCGCCGTCTCCTTACAAGGAGAAGTACGCCGACAACCCGTACGGCGGCGAGGTGGCCTCGGCCGATCACGAGCTGGGGCGCCTGATGAAGTGGCTCGAGGATCACGGGCGCGACGCCACGTCGATCATCGTCCTCGCGGGGAACCACGGCGAGGCGCTCGGCGAATCGGGGGAGGAGTACCACGGCATCCTGCTGCGGGAGACGACGCTTCGGGTTCCCATGGTCCTCCGCGCCTCGTTCGCGAACGGCGGGCGCGGCGCCGTCGGCAAGTCCGCCGATCCCGTCAGCCTCGTGGACATCGCGCCGACGATCGCCGATCTCGCGGGGCTCGATCGCGCCGGCATGCAGGGGACGTCTCTCGCCGGGTACGCCGGGAAGGGAGAGCGCCCCGCGGCGAGCCGCGCCCTTTACTTCGAGACGATGCTGCCGCGAACTCTCTTCGGGTGGGCGCCTCTCCGGGGCGTCCGCGAGGGGGGGCTCAAGTACGTCGAGGCCCCCGGGACGGGGCACACGGAGCTCTACGATCTCGCCGCCGATCCGAACGAGGAGCGCGATCTCGCGCCGGCGCGCACGGCCGACGCCTCCCGCCTCGCCGCAGAGACGGTCCGCCTCGGCGGCGCGGTGCCCGCGCCGAGAGCGCTCACCGGCGCGCAGGTGGAGGTCGTGAAGGAGCTGGGGCTGCCGACCTCACTCGCTCCCGGGGCGCCGAAGCTCCCTTGGGAAAACGTCGGCGCGGGAAACGCGGCGCTGAAGGGGCACCGCTCGCTCCAGCGCGGGCTGATGCAGGCGGCGGCCTTTCTCCTCTCGGATGCCCTCAAGCGCGACCCCGCCAACGAGCTGGCTCTCCTCGACTCCGGGACGATGCTCATGATGATGCGGCGCTTTCCGCAGGCGGACGACAGCTTCAAGCGCGCCCAGGCGGCCGCCCCCGCGGACGGCGAGACGTACCACGAGCTGGGACACACCGCGCTCGTCGCCGCGCGCTCGGCCGCCGACGCCGAGAAGGCGCGCAAGCTCTTCGAGCTGGCGGTGAGGCTCGATCCCCTCAACGAGGAGGGGCTCTACGACGCCGCCTGCGCCGTCGCCTCGACCAACCCCGACGTCGCGATCGACTACCTCGACCGCGCCGTGAAGAACGGCTTCCGCGATTTCCAGCACATGTCGCGCGACACCGACCTCGACCCGATCCGCAAGAACCCGCGCTTCGCGCAGGTCACCGAGGGGAAGGCGGTCGCCGCCGCGGGCCCGGGCGGGCCGGCCGGCCGGACCGGACCGAGGTCGCCGAGCGAGTCGACCCCCGCGCCGCGATGACGCGCGTCTCCCGGGGCGCGGCGATCGCTCTTGGAGCCGCGATGGCGTTCGGGATCGGCGCGGCGATCGGCGCGACGAGCTGCGCCGGGGCGCACGGCGCGCAGCCGGCGCGCAACATCGTGCTGATCACGATCGACACGCTCCGCACCGACCGCCTCGGCTGCTACGGCGGACGGCGCATCGCGACCCCCACGATCGACGGCCTCGCGGCGGACGGCGTCCTCTTCGAGAAGGCCTTCACGCCGATGCCGCTGACGGCGCCGTCGCACGCCACGATCATGACCGGGCGCTACCCGATCTCGCACGGGCTGCGCCTCAACGGCACGTCGATCCTCGCCGACGGCGAGACGACGCTGGCGGAGATCGCGCGCGATCGCGGCATGCGCACCGGCGCGGTCGTGAGCTGCCTCGTGCTTGCCGCGAGGTTCGGCCTCAACCAGGGTTTTGACCTCTACTACGACGAGGGGATCGCAGGGACCGCCGAGGGGCACGGCCTCTGGTACGACGAGAGGAAGGCGGTCAAGAGCGTCGCACGGGCCGTGAAGTGGCTCGAGGCGGAGTCCGATCGCCCGTTCTTCCTGTGGCTCCACCTCTTCGACCCGCACCACCCGTACGATCCTCCCGAGCCCTTCAAGCACACGTACGCCAGCCGGCCGTACGACGGCGAGGTGGTCTACGCCGACCGCGCCCTCTCCCGCCTCGTGCAGAGGCTGAAGGACCTCGGCCACTACGACGACTCGATCATCATCCTGGCGGGGGATCACGGCGAGAGCCTCGGCGAGCACCAGGAGTCGTTTCACGGCACGTTCATCTACGACGTCACGACCCACGTCCCCCTGATCGTGCGCGCCCCCGGCGGGAAGCACGGCGCGCGCGTCACGGACATCGCCTCGACGATGGACATCATGCCCACCGCCCTCGAGGCGATCGGGGCGAAGATCCCGGCGAACGTCGAGGGGTTCAGCCTCCTTCCGGCCGTCCTCGGGAGCGGGCGCGTCCCGGCCCGGACGATCTACCTCGAGACGATCTACCCGAGCGCGACGTACGGCTGGGCCGAGGTGAAGGGGGTGAGGATGCCGAACCTCAAGTTCATCGATCTGCCGACGCCGGAGCTCTACTCCCTCGAGGACGACCCGCGCGAGCTGGACAACATCCACGACGGCGATCCGCGCCGGGCGCAGATCGCGCAGGCGGAGTACCGCGACGTGACCGCACGGCTCGACGAAACGGCGCGCAAGGACACCAAGACCGCAGACCTCGACGAGGACTTCCGCAACCGCCTTCTCAGCCTCGGCTACATCGCAGGCAGCCAGTCGAAGGCGCGCAAGGGGCCCGCGCGCGATCCGAAGGACGTCGTCCTCCTCATCGAGCCCCTCGGCTTCGGCCGCACACTGATCGGCGAGAAGAAGTACGACGAGGCGATCAGGCTCCTCACGCTGACGGTGAAGGCCGACCCCGAGAACAAGATCGGCCTCGTGAACCTGGCGCAGGCGTACGCCGCCGCGGGGAAGCGCGACGACGCGAAGCGGGTGCTGCGGAAGGCCCTCTCGATCTACCCCGACAGCGAGGAGATCTACCGCATCCTCGGCTGGATGCTCCTCAAGGAGCAGTCCTACGACGAGGCCGAGAAGCTCATGGCCGAGTTCGTGAGCGTGGTCCCGCGATCGTCGCAGGCCCATTACATGTACGGCTTCGCCTTCTTCTACGCGAAGAAGTGGACCCTGGCCCTCGAGGCCTTCGGCCATTCGCGCGAGCTGAACCCGAACTTCGCGAAGGCCGCCTACCTCGAGGCGATCTGCTTCGAGGAGACGCACCGCCGCGCCGAGGCGATGAGGTCCCTCGACGCCTACTTGAAGCTCGAGCGCGACGTCGAGTCGCTCTTCCGGGATCCCTACTTCGCGGAGCTCCGGAAGTCGACGGAGTTCGCGGACCTCGTGCGGCGATATCTGTAGCCGGCCGCGGCGGCTACAGCTTCTTCCTCAGCCGCTCCCTCGCCCGCATCGCATGGCGCCTCACCGTGATCGGATCGAGCCGCAGGATCTTCGACACCTCCCACGTGCTGAGACCGTGGATCTCCTTGAGCACGATCACCTCGCGCTCGCGCGGGGCGAGCGTGAGGAGCGCGAGGCGCAGCCGCTCCTTCAGCTCGAGATCCTCGATCGCCGGCATCGCCCCCGACGGGAGCGCGTCGAGCTCCGGCTCGAGGGACGAGGAGGCGCCAGGTGAGCGTGCCGCCCGCATGTGATCGCGCGCGACGTTGATGACGATGCGGTAGAAGTACGCGGTGAAGCGGCGACCGCCCCGGTACGACGCGATGTGCCGGAAGAGCCTGAGGAAGCTCTCCTGCGCGATGTCCTCGGCGTCCTGGCGGGAGGCGCCGAGGTTGCGGGCGATGCCGATCGCCTTCCCCTCGAAGCGCCTGAGGATCTCCTCGTAGGCGGACTCCTCCCCGTCGCGGGCCCTTTCGATGAGGAGGTCGAGCGATCCGGCGGCGTCGTCGTCTGCGCCTGCCAGCGTGAACGACTGAGACGTCAAAGGGGACTCTTGTTGCCTCGCAGGTCGACCACGATGACAGTGTAGTATTTCCGGGTCACGATGACCGGCACGTCCGCGCTGTTCGTCTGGATGTTGTCGATGGAGGGCGACAGCGTGTCGACCCTCGATCGCGGGATGGGCGTGTCGCTCGCGTAGAGCATGTACTTCGAGACCCCGGTCGCCCCCCCTTTCACGTTCATCGTGATCGGGCTCCACGAGAAGTGGATGCTGGTGCCGCCGCCGTTCAGGCTCGCGAGCAGATCCGAGATCCCCGCCGGGAGCTCGTTGCCGCCGCCGCTCGTGAAGCCGCGCTTGTCGGTGCTCGTCACGAGGTAGTAGTAGTTCGGCGCCGCCGACTTCGCCCCGGGGTCGTTGTACGTGACGAGGCTCGGGTTCGAGATGGTCGCGACCCGCGTCGAGGAATCGAGCGGGAAGGTCGGGATGAGGCCGCGGTAGATCGAGAACGAGCCGATGGCCGTCGGGTTGCCGTAAATGTCCGCCGCGGGCGGCGTCCACTGCAGCGTGAGCGAGTTTCCATCGGACGGCGTGACGAAGATGCGCAGATCGCCGATGATCTCGGGCGGGTTCTCGCCGGAGAAGACGCTCGGCTTGCCGGGCATCTCCGCGGTCGGCGCCGACTCGAGGCCGGAGGTGTTCTTCGCCGTCAGCTTGAGGTAGTACGTCGTCCCGTTGGTGAGCCCGCCGATCGTGGCCCCCGTCGCCGTCGGGTTGGCCATGAAGGTCTGGTTGTAGGGCCCCCCTGGCTGCGTCCCGTACCGGATGACGTAGTTCGCGAGATCGTTCTCGGAGTTGGCGAGCCAGGCGACGCCCAGCTTCACGCCGCTCCCGTCGCTGTAGACGTACGCGCCGGCGGGCGTGGCGGGGGGGTTCGGGTTCGCAGGCCTCGCCCAGACGCAGTCGGGGCCGCTCGCCGGAAGGTTCGCCGTCACGCAGTCGGAGTTGAAGTTGCTCCGGCGCCCCTCGTACCCGGAGCCGTCCAGCGCCGAGACCTCGTAGTAATAGGTCTGCGCGTTGACGACGTTCGGGTCGGTGTACCCGGATCCGGTGAGCGCCGCGGGGGTCACGGTCGCGAACGGCCCGGACGGGCTCGTCGCGCGATAGACCAGCGTCTTCGTGTTCGGATCGGCGCTCGGGGTCCACGAGAGCGTGACCAGCGCGTTCGCGGAGACGGCCGCGAGCGCCGTCGGCGGCCGCGGGGCCGGCACGGCGAAGTGGCTCGTCGGATCGCCGACGAGCATGTACGACTGCTCGTCGAGGACGGAGCCGAGCGAGCCGAGGAGGAGGCGGACGTTCGTGATGAGGGGGCCGAACTGCCGCATCTTGTGCGCGCCGAAGATGTCCCCGTAGACCTGGGTGTTGATCGCCTCGCCGATGAATGAGAACGAGAGGCCCGCGGGGGCGAAGAAGGCCGCCGCCCCCTTCCCCGGCGCCTTGAGGAAAGTCTCGCTGAGCGCCTCCTGCCCGAGGGCGTGGAAGCCGCCCGACAGGCAGTTCTCGTTGATCATGAACGAGTAGGTGTTGTTCTGGGCGAAGCTCGCGACGTCGCTCGTGAAGAGCCAACCGTCAACCCCCCAGATCGAGAAGGCGCCGTGACCGGTGTACGTGAGGAGCGAGTCCCCGGCGTTCTGGGCGGCGATGATGTCGTTCAGGAAGAGCGTGTCGAACGTCCCGTTGTGGCTGTTCCCGAAATCGTACTTCGCCGTGTCGAAGTAGAGCTTCGTCGCGGAGAATGGGGGCTTCGGGTTCCAGAAGCCGTCCGCGACCTCGTCGGTGATGCGCTGGAACTCGCTCGACTCTCCCGGGACCTTCCCCTCGTCGGCGATGAAGACGCCGCGCCCCTGCCAGCCCCCGGCAGGGGTGAGCGTCTCGTAGTCGAGGAGCTTCTGGAAGACGGTCGTCGCCTCCGCCGCCGTGCGGACTGAGACGCGCCCGAGATGGATGTCGGGGATCTGATCGTTCCCGTGGAAAGCCGCGATGAAGGCGTCCGACGCGTAGAAGCCCAGGACCGCGCTGTACTGGAACATGATGTAGGTGGGGACGTGGTTGATCCAGTCGCTGCGGGCGAGGTTGTTTTTCGGATCGGCCGTCGTGTCGCCGACGATCGTCAGGAACGCGGGAGGGGGGCGATTGGGATCGAGGAGCGGCCCCTTCCAGTTCTGGTAGGCGTACTCGAGGAAGTTCTTGATCGCCTCGGGATGCTGGATGCCGTAACCGAACTCGTCGTAGACGTCGAGGATGCTCACGACCTTGATCGCGTAGCCGTCGACGGCCGCGCGGTGGTTCCAGTACGCGGTGAAGGCGCTCCCCCCCGACTGGTCCATGACGTTCGGGTCGCCGAGGACGATGACGTCGGCCTGGTTCGTCGGGTCGAGCAGTGTGGAGGGAACGTCCTGGACGACGGTGTCCGGGAGCAGCAAGCCGCCGGCCGGTCCCGCGAGGTAGTACGTGCGCGTCGCCCCCGCGTTGGGGTCGAGGTCGCTCGTGAAGGTCAGCGTGCGGTTGCTCCCGCTCCCCGAGAACGCACCGTCGAGGACTCGCGTGGGGAGCGCGATCGCAGGGCCGCCGAACGCGTCGGGAGGCGCGACCGTGCCCGCGATCTCGAGGAGCTCGACGCTGGCGGCGACGTTCGTCGAGATCCCCGACACGGCAATCCGGTTCCCCTGGTTGGGAACGCCGAACGTCAGGCCGTCGGAGACCGCCTGGAAGAGGCGCCGGTACGCGACCTCGGTGAAGTCGACCAGGAGCTGCTCGTTCGCGGTCGTCCCCTGGAGGCCCGGCTGCTCGATCTTCATGACGACCGAGCCGCCGAGCGAGGACTGCGGGAGCGTGACGGGCTGCTCGACGAAGCTCAGGCCGTTCCAGCACTGGGCCGTCGATCGCGCGGCCGTCGAGTTGAGCTCGACGACCGTGAGGTGATCGGGGACCACCGCCGGCTCCTCCGTCGTCCCCCTCATCCGCACGGTGATCGTCGCCGGCGTCGGCGAGGCGGTGTTCACCCCCGGCGTCGTGACCTTGCAGGCGGGGCAGTAGTGCGTGCTGTTCGGGTCGGTGACGTTTCCGTCGAGGTAGTTCGTGCCGGTCGGGATCCCCGGGTTCGTGTAGACGCACGTGTTCGCGTCGGCCACGACGGCGCCCGGGTTGCTGTTGAGACGCGGCGCCTCGAGGAACGGGTCGTCCCCGCCCGTCGGCTGGTAGAGGTTGTCGATCTCGGTGTGGATCGTCTCGCCGAAGTCGGTCGCGAGCGGAAGGCCGAGGTCGGGCGGGGCGGATTGCGTGGCCATGCGGAGGCGCGTCCCGCTCATGTCGACCGAGAGCCAGTAGACGTTCTTGTCGCCGTAGTCGTCGTACTGGTAGATCCCCGGCGACTGGCCGAGGCTGAAGTTCAGGAGCGTCTCGGGGCCGTCCAGGCGCTGGCCGAAGAACTCGACGAAATCCCCGGTGTCGAAGCTCCCGTCCCCCTCACCCTGCACGAAGATCGGGATCTCGACCCCCCGGTTCATGATCTTGAACTGCCGGGGATCGGCGCCGGTGAGCCCCTGCGCGACGCCGGTCCCCGAGGCGGTCAGGTACGTGGCCGACATCCTGTACACGCCGTCCTTCGTCACGGTGAGCTTGTACGACGGGAAGCCGGACGCGATGTGCGAGCCGGCGCCGGCGACGAGGGACCCGTCGATCGCCGCGCCGGCCGTCAGGCGCGAGGGGGCGGCCGGTACGCCGGGGGCCGGGTGCGCGACCTGCGGAGGCAGACCCGAGCGGGGTCCGCGGAAGTACCGGCTCTCGTCGTAGTTCGCGAAGGTCAGCCTGTACTGGTCCTCGAAGAGGGGGTCCGGCGGGGCCGGGAGGTCCCCGATCGCCTCCGGCTCGACCCCCTCGACGACGATGTCGACGTCGAGCCTGCCGAAGAAGAGCGCCTCCCCTCCACCGGTCGGCGCGACCACCGGCGTGTAGATCACCTCGACGAACCTCTGATCGCGGAAGTATCCGACGTCCCCGAGGCGGATCGGCTCGGCCGGCGGGGCGAAGTCCGCCGGCGCGGGATCCGCGAGCTTCGCGGCCTGGCGCCGGGCCTCCCGCTTGGTCAGCGTCGTGGCGCGCGGCCGGGAGCGGCTCCCCATCCGATCGGAGGCGGGGGCCGGAGCGTCGAGCTTCAGCCCGGGGATGGGAGCCGGGCGCCCGCGCGTCCCGGTGATGCGGACGCCCCCCGACCCCTCGGGGATGGCGATGCGGATGGTGCGCGTGGGGAGGAAGATGTCTCCGTCCCGACCAACGTAGCCGAAGGAGGGAATCTGGACTTCAAGCGCCCCGTGACGCCGGGGCTCCCGGCGCGGAGTGGGGTCAGACGCGAAAAGCCTCAGCCGGGTCTGCCAGTGATTCCCGGATCGGGAGCCACCGGCAGACCCAACTAAGGCCTGATCGCTTGCGAGAGCGAAGAGGGCGAGAACCCCCAGTAGAACCAGAGTGCGGCGCATCGACACCTTGGGAACTTACCTCGTCGCGCCTCGTCCCCCCGCAGGGCGAAGGGCTCGGATTCGTGCTGGCGAGTGCGTGCCGCGGACAGGTCCCTGACGTCAGCTCGTTACCGGGCCGCCGGGGCAACTGTTGTCGTCCAGCTTGGCACACCTTATCGCCCGCGCCTCGATTGTTTCCGTATGAATAATGGCCGGCTTCTCGTATGTCTTCTTCATCGGGCTTGCCTCACCTCCAAAAGTCTTGCAACGATGGTCCCGCCAGGACCGAAATGCCGGCTGGCCTCCACGACCGAGAGAGATTCCCTCTCGAGCGGGACCAACCTTTTCTCCGGCCCCCCGCCCAGGGAGCCGGCCTCCTACCCCGCGTGCGGCCGAATCAGGATGTCAGGGGCGCTCCGCCGCAGTCGCTGTCGTTCATCTTGGCACATGTGACCGCCCTTGCCTCGATCACTTCCGTGTGCTTGATGACCGGCTTCTCATAAGTCTTCTTCATGCGTTCCCCCCAATGAAGAGCCCCTGCGGGACTCATCTGGATCCCTCCGATTGACGGCTCTGAATTGTGATGAACTTGGCGTGGTTCGCGGCGCGAACTTCGGCGTTCGCCCGCAGTTGCGGATAGATGTTTTTCGGATCTCCGGTCTGCACCTCGGCGACGCCGGCGCAGAAGGACGCGAAGCGCCCGAACTCGAAGTCTTTCAGCGTGGTCAGCGGGATCTCCTCCGCGATGCGCCGGACTTCGTTGAGGACCGGGGAGACGCGCCAGAAGCTGCGGAGATCGTCGACGTCCTTGATGTTGCCGGCCTTCCGGCGCCACTGCACGCACGGGTAGAAGTTCCCGTACGGATCGAGCGCGATGGCCGAGCGCCCGGTGCCGCAGACGGCGGTGACCTTCTCGTCGTTGCGGGGAACCGGCGCGTCCTCGTGGGTGATGTCGGCGAACTCGCTCGACCAGAGCCGGTCGAGGAAGTCCATGTCGGGCTGCAGGGCCAGCGGGCTCGTGTCGCCGTCGTCCCGCGGGGTGATCGTCGGATCGAACTCGACGTGGCATCCGAGCTCGTCGCCCAGCGCCTTGATCCCGCGAAGCTCTTCCTGGTTCCACTTGGTGATCGGGGTCTTCATGTTGACCTTGAGATCGTGGGCTCTCAGGTTTCGGATCCCCTGGACGACGCGGTGAAACGATCCGGGGATTCCCGTGAGCCGGTCGAACGACTCGGGGCGCGATCCGTGGAACGAAATCTCGATCTCGAACGGCATCAGCTCCTTGAACCTCTTCGCGACGATTTCGTCCACGAGGTAGCCGTTCGTGTAGACGCGGATCGCGAAGCCGAGCCTCTTGGCCTCCCACGCCAGCTCGAAGAAGTCGGGGCGCGTGAGGGGCTCGCCGCCGCTGAAGACGACGAAGATGCATCCGAGGTCGGCGATCTTCTTGAGGCCGTCCTTGATCTCCTGGGTCGACAGCTCGCGCGCGCCCTTCGTGGGGGCGTTGTAGCAGAAGGTGCACTTGTGGTTGCAGGCGTAGGTGATCTCCCACAACGCCGTCATCGGCATGGCGTTGTTCCAGGAGCGGGCCACGAGGTCGGTGTACGGGCTGACGCCGCCGTCGCTTCCCGGCGCCCCCTCGTTCCTCATCTTTGCCTGCATCTGTCGTTTTCCTCTGGCCGCCAAACGGCGTCAGGCGAGCATTTGATGTTTCCGGAGATCGTCGACGAAAGAGCTCACGTCGGCCTCGGCGATCTCCTGTTCCACCGCGTACTCGTCGCTGATCACTCGCGCTATCTCGACGACCGTCCTCTGTCCGTCTATCAGGTCCCACACCCTGGTGCCGATCGGGTTGAGAATATTGTACTCGCCCTTTCCCGGGACCACGATGAAGGCCTCGCCATCGTAGTTCCTGGATGCCGCGTCAGGGTGCTTCCGCAGCGGAGCCTCCGACATTCTCGACGATCCTCCAGAAACCCGGGTCCTTCCGGAAATGTAGCTTCTTCACCGGCGTCGCGAAAGCCATCTCGCTGACCACGTCGAGAATCCGCGGCGCCGATTCAGCCCTATCCGTCACGAACGGAAGGCTCTGGACGATTTGCCCGACCGCCTGCGGCCGACCCAGATCCTCCAGAAAATCCCGATCGTCCTGGACCAGCCGAAAGAGCCCTGCCAGCGGATACCGGGAGTTCGTCGTGGCCCCCGGCGTGACGAGCCCCCGGAATGGGACGCTCGTCGCCGCAAACCCGGCACCCTCCCGGACGATCATCAGCAGATCGTCGCTGAGGACCAGGTCTCCTGCCGACATCAGCGTGGTGGTCGTCTTCCCCGAGCCCGAGGGGCCGAAGAAAACGTACGCTCTCCCCTTCCTCACGATCCCCGCCGCGTGGATGAGAACGCCCCCCCTGGCCAGCGCGAGGTGCGCGAAGGCCACGCGCAGGAAGTTCTCGACGCAGCGGTCGAAGATCGCCCGCTCGCTCGACGCCGCCGCGAGCGTCGCGACGTGCCCGCCGAAACGGATGAGCGCGGCCCACTCGTAGGACCACGCCAGGAGATCTTCATCATCAAATCTTGTCAGGAGCCGGTAGGTCTCGGAAACCCCGCCGACCCTCGGCTTCAGAAACTCGTCCCGATCCGCGCGCCTGACGCTGACGACGAGGTCGGGCGCGGGCGCTGCATCACGTCGCGCGAAGACCCCGTAGCGCGCCGCGAGCTGTGCCTTCTGCTCGGAGGAGAGACCTTCGAGGCGGGCGCGGATGCCGGCGACTTCGAGCTCGAGGATCTCCGGGCCGAACGCGTCGAGTCGCCGATCGAAGTAGACGGTTTCCGGGTGGTAATCGGCAATGGACGCGGTGTCGCGCACGTCGCGGGAACTTCCCTCTCCCCCTGGCTCGCTCGACACGAGACGACGGGAGGGGAAACCGAGCCCATTCGACTCGGACGCCCCCGGCCCTTTTCTCTCACTCAGAAGCGAGTTCGGCGACTCTATCACCGATTTCCCCGACGGATCAAGGCTTTCAGGCCCATCTCCGACCACCCGCGACGCCATCCCCAGGTCGCCGCGGCCCCCAGCCACTTCAGATACCCTTGCCAGCGCCCCACGCGGCGAATGGATCGTGGCGACTGCGGCGGCCTCGATGTCTCCACCGCGACCACCTTCCCCACGATCTCGTCGACCGCAAAAGGCCGGTCAAGATACAAAAGCGCATCACCCTTCGTGAAGGCCACCCTCGGTATCCCCACCGGTGGAACCTTCCACATCAGGCGATGCACCACGAGGCCTGCGAGCGGACTCTCGTAGACGACTATGTCTCCGCGCCGAAGCCTCGAAGAACTGATGTTTTCAATCGTTAACCGATCGCCCTGGTGAAGTGATGGTTCCATGCTCGAGCTGGCGACCGTGACTACTGCCTGTCGACCCCCTTCAAAGAGCGTTCGTCGGAGAAGATCGGCGACCGCCCGACTGCCTCCGTTTTGACCCATCTTCGTGGTATCACGCAAATTAGGCCGCAAAAGCGGGTGGAATATACGGCCATCCCCAGGGTGAGTCAAAGCGAAATTTGGGATTTTTTCGGCTGTGGGCGGGTTTTCGGGAGGCCGCGAGCGAAGGATTCCGCCCGCGTCACTGGATATACCCCAACGATCGGAGCCGTTCCAGAGCCTCCTCGGAATCCGGGAATCGCCCGAGTGGGGCGACCCGATCGCCGTACGTCGGGACCCTGCCTGGCCTCCCCGGAAGGGCGACGGCGCCGGGGAGCCCCGGCGCCGGCGACCCCGGGAACTCCGCAGAGAGGGGGACGCCGGCCAGCGCCAGGAGAGTGGGCGCGACGTCGAGGGCTCCGAGCTCCCCTCTTTCTCCGGCATGCGTCACGTTGCTCCCGAATATCAGGACCGTACCTGTGGCGCCGGCGCCACGGGCCTCGCGGTAGAACCGCCCAGGGTCGACGAGCAGAACCATCAGATCTCCCGGCCGCAGCTCGCGGCGGAGCTCCGAGACCCCTCGATCCGTCTCGCGGAGAAGGAGCTCCTGCGCCGGGGACATCGACAGGGCCTGCTGGAGGCGGGCCGCGTCACCCCCCTCCCCGACGCGTGGAGCGCCGAAGGGTGCGAGGAGCCCCCCGAGCAGAATGTCCTGTCCGGGAAGATAGACGAAGAGCGACGCGACCGATCGCCCCACGACGATCTCCTGCGCGACGCGCAGCGCGAACCCATCGGCGACGAAGGCGTCGCGGAGGAACGGAGGGGGGGACGTGAGGGCGGCGGCTCGCGCGGCACTCACCTGATCGTCGTCGAGACGGCGCATGACTTCTGAAAATTCCGATTCGAGCTGTCTCGAGAGGGAGGGGGGGTGGACCACCCCATCATCTTTATTGCCCTCCGGTCCAATTCCCCCCCCGCGCCCCGCATTCGAGAGCCACGCCCCCAGAGCGCGATCGCTGACGGTCACCCCTCCCTCCTCCTCGGCCGGCCATGTCCCCCACCAGTTGACGACCGCGGAGAGCGCGCCGGCGGCATCGAGGATCTCCCAGATGGCGGGACACCTCCGGATGCCCGAGCTGAGCGGCACCGGCCCGGAGCCGCGATCCACCAGCGCGAGGAGCTTCAGCGCGGTGGCAATCCCGGCATCGACCGCCGGCGCCTCGCTCCCCGCCAGGAGAGGGGATCTCATCCCCGGGAGCCGGCGGATCTCGAACGACCGAACGCCGTGGATCTCCCCGGGAAACCCGGTGGCAAGAGTCGTCCACGTCTCGGGAGGCGGAAACGACCCGGGGGCGCGCAGCGTCCAGCTCGCGGCGCCGGCGACCATCTCGCGCAGCGTCGGGACCTCCGCGCGCGCCACGAGCGAGCGAAACGTCGCGTCGTCGAGACCGTCGAGGCCGATGACGAAGAGGCGCCCCGGATGGCCGGCCCTGACCATGTGGGGCATGGGTCGGGGAGGCTCCGGGCGCGGGGCGGTCGCCGCCCCGACGACGATGCCGGCGGTGCCGAGAAGGGCCGCGAGGAGGATCGGGATCGAGCCGCGGGCGCGCGCCGAGGCCGGCTCGATGCGCCCCCCCGCGACGGCGACGACGAAGAGGGCCCCCCCGCGCACGCTCCAGCCGACGATCCAGCCGGCGCCGGCGACGAAGATCATCTGGCCGAGGACCGCGAGGTCGAACCCGCCGCGCGCGCCGTGGCGCCAGACGAGCGCGAGGTAGAGGCTGACCGCGCCCCCGAGGATCCCCCCCAGGCGCGCGGCCAGGCGCTCGCCTCTTCCCACGCGCCGTCCCCGCCTCGTGAGCCATCCGATGAGCAGATCGCCGAGGCCGTTCACCGACGCCACGGCGAGGACGAGGATCGGGAAGAGGTACGCCGCGAGGATCGCGATGTCGCGCCCCCCCAGCACGTGCGGGCGGCTCAGCCTCGCCAGGGCGAGGGCGAGCGGGCCGGCGAGGATCAGTCCGGCCAGCACTCCCGAGCGAAGGCTTGTGAGGAGGCTCGCCCTCAGGAACGTCGCGCTCCCGCGCGAGTGCGGGGCGACGAATCCGGCGATGGGGTCCTTCAGGTAGCCGAGGGCGCGGAGCTCTTCCCGGACGTCGTCGAGAGACCGCTTCACGCTCAACGGTCGCGTCGCGCGACGAACAGCGCGAGATCGCGAAGCGTCTGGGAGCGCCGCCCGAACCGATCGAGGTGCGCGATCGCCGCGTCGACCAGCTCGCACCCGAGCTGCCGCGCGCCATCGACGCCGCAGAGGGTCACGAAGGTGGTGCGGTTCCCGTCGCGCCTCACGTCCTTTCCCGTGCGGAGGGCCGTCCCCTCCGCGTCGAGGACGTCGTCGGTGATCTGGAAGGCCAGCCCCAGGTTCTTCGCGTAGTGGCGTAGCGCCTCGAGGTCGCCCGCGGACGCCGAGACGACGAGCGCCGCGGCCTCCGCGGACGCGATGAAGAGGCTTCCCGTCTTGTGGCTGTGGACGAACTCCAGCTCGTGCAGCGTGAGGGCGCGGCCGTCCGCCGAGAGATCGGCCTGCTGCCCGCCGATGACCCCCGACGTCCCGATCGCCTCGCTGAACCGGCGCGCGAGGGCGGCTCTCACGCGGGGGCCGGCCGTCTCGTGCCCGGCCCACCCCGCGACGACGCCGTAGGCGTGGTTGAGGAGGGCGACCGCCGCCAGGATCGCGGTGGCCTCACCGAACGCGACGTGGGTCGCGGGGCGGCCGCGCCTCAGCGACGCGCCGTCCATGCTGGGGAGATCGTCGAGGACCAGCGACGCCGCGTGCACCATCTCGACCGAGCAGGCCGCCGGGAGAACGCGCTCGGGGTCGCCGCCGAGGAGCGAGGCCACGGCCAGCGAGAGGATGGGGCGGATCCGCTTCCCCGGGGCCAGCAGGGCGTACGCCATCGCGTCGTGCACGCGATCGGCGGCGGCCGCCTTCGGCGGGAGGAGGTCCGGGAGGCGCGCGTCGACGAGGGCGCGCTGCTCCGCGAGGAAGATCTCGATCCCGGCCGCGGCGCTCGCCGCCGTCGACGATCCCTTCCTCGAGGCGTGACCACGGCCCGTCAATCAGCTCTCCGCACCGTCCTCGCGCGCGTCGAGATCGGTCTCCTCGACGACGGTCTCGCCGGCCGAAGCCGGATCGAATCCCAGCTCGAGCCGGATCCGCGTCCCGTCGGCGTCGGCGACGATCCGGGTCGCGGATCGGAAATCCGCGGTGAGGGAGAGCCCCGCGAGAGGCTCCAGGATCAGCCGCCGCAGCGCCCGCGTCAGGTGGCGCGCCCCGAACTCGGGATGGAACCCCTCGCGCGCGAGCACCGCCGCGGCGGCGTCGGTCACGACGAGGCGGCGCCCCTCGCGCTCGAGGCCTGCGGCGAGGTCCTTCAGCTGGAGCCGTGCGATGCGGGCCATCTGCTCGGCGCCCAGGGAGTCGAAGTAGACGATCTCGTCGATCCGATTCAGGAACTCCGGGGGGAAGAAGCGCTTCAGCTCGCGCATCAGCGCCTTCTTCGTCACCGGCCGCGCGCCGTCGTTCTTCGAGTAACCCATCTCCTCGCGGCCGAAGAGGTCGGTCCCCGTGTTGCTGGTCATGACGATGGTGACGTCGCTGAACGACACGGT
>JACPZX010000008.1 GCA_016195325.1 Acidobacteriota bacterium | reverse complement strand
GCGGCGCGATCGACGGCGCCGCGCGCGATGTTGTCGCGGATGCGCGTGGAGGAGACCGGGCGGCTGTCGAGGAGGACCACCTCCACCTTCTCGACGTCGATGCCGAGCCGCCCTCCCTCGCGGCGCAGAAGCTCGAAGTCCCCCTGGCCGCCGCGGCCGAAGTGGAAGTTGGCGCCGACGTAGACGCGCTTCGCTCCGACTTGGCGGGAGAGGACGTCCGAGACGAACGCCTCCGCGGAGATCGCCGCGAGCTCGCGCGTGAACGGGACGACCAGCAGGACGTCGAGGCCGCGCGCCTCGAGCACCCGGACCTTCTCCTCGAAGGGGGTGATGAGTGGCGGGCGCCCGGTGGGGCTCAGGATCGACAGCGGATGGGGGTCGAAGGTCATCGCGACGGCGGTGCCCCCTGCGCCGCGCGCCCCGCGGATCGCCGCCTCGAGGATCCGCTGGTGGCCGAGGTGGACGCCATCGAAGTTGCCGATGCCGACGTGGGGCGCGGGCAGCGAGCCGGCGGCCGAGAGGCTCCGGAAGACCTTCATCGCGCGGTCATCCCGCGGACCCGAACGGGGCGAACGCGCCGAAGAGCCACACTCCGCCGTGCAGGATCAGGCACGCGTAGACGCCGCAGACGAGATCGTCGGCCATGATCCCGATCCCTCCGCCGAGGCGCTCGGCCGGCCCCGCGGGCCATGGCTTCACGATGTCGAAGATCCGGAATAGCAGGAACCCGGCGATCACCGTGACGACGCCGACCGGGACGAGAAACATCGTGACGAGATACCCGGCCACCTCGTCGATGACCGCCTCCGACGGGTCCTCGCGGCCGAGGCGCTTCTCGAGCGCCCCCGCGGCGATCGCGCCGAAAATCGACGTGACGGCGATGGCCGCGGCTTCAGCCCAGACGCGCATCCCCGGAGGGGGCAGAAGCGCAACGGCGAGCTGGAGCGGAATGGCGGCGGCGGTAGCGACGGTGCCCGAGGCGACGGGGGCGAAGCCCGTGCCGAACCATGTCGCGAATATCGTGCCGGCGAGCGAAGCGGCGGAGGAGGGCGGCCGCGAGCCGTTCAACTACGACACCACTCGGAGCGTTCGCCGGGAGGGAGGGGCGGCCGGGACGGCGCCGCTCGCGGCCCCCCCGCTCGTGATCCCGACGAGCCGGTACGCCGCGGCGTCGTCGATCCTCACCGTCACGAACCCCTCGCGCGATCCCGCGCCGTGGACGACGACGTCGCCGTCCACTTCCGGCGCCTGGAAGGCGGCCCGCCCCGTCCGCGTCCCGGGTTCGGGCCCCGGCCCCTCCACGAGGACCTCGACGGTGGATCCGATGCGCGCGCGGTAGAGCTTCTCCGCGATCCCCTCCTGGAGGTCGAGGAGGACCTGCCGGCGATCGCTCTTGAGCGAGGCCGGGACGTCGTCGGCCATCGTGAAGGACGGGGCTCCCGGCTCGTGCGAGTAGGTGAAGACGCCGATGTGGTCGAACTCGATCTCCTCGACGAAGGAGCGGAGCTCCTCGAACTCGTCCTCCGTCTCGCCGGGAAACCCGACGATGAAGGTCGTCCGCAGCGAGAGGGCCGGGACGCGGCGCCGGAGCTCTTCGATCATCCGCGTGAACGACGCCCGGCTCCCTCCGCGCCTCATGCGCGCGAGGGCCGCCTTCGACGCGTGCTGGAGAGGGACGTCGAGGTAGGGGAGGACGCCGCAGGCCGAGCCGAGGGTGTCCATCAGCTCGGTCGTCATCTTGTTCGGGTAGGCGTAGAGGAGCCGCACCCAACGGATGCCGTCGACGGCGCCGAGGGCGCGCAGCAGCGCGGGGAGCGAGCCGGCCTCGCCGAGGTCGTCGCCGTACGACGTGCTGTCCTGCGCGATGAGGTTGAGCTCGCGAACTCCCGCCTCGGACAGCGCGCGCGCCTCGGCGACGAGCGAGGCGGCGGGCCGGGAGCGGAAGCGCCCCCGGATCTGCGGGATGACGCAGAAGGCGCACGGGTTGTCGCACCCCTCGGAGATCTTCACGTAGGCGCTCGGCCCCGGCGACGTGAGGAGGCGCGGGGAATCGACGGTCGGAAGCCACGTCGCCTCGCCCGCGTCCATCTGGAACGCCCCGGCGTCCGGATCGCACGCCTCGGCGATCCGCTCGACGTCGTTGAGCGCGATGAAGCGATCGACCTCCGGCAGATCGGCCCGCATCGCGTCGGCGCTCCTCTGGACGAGGCAGCCCGCGACGACGAGCCTCCGGAGCCGCCCCTTGCGCTTGAGCTCCCCCATCTCGCGGATCGTGGCGTAGCTCTCCTCCTTCGACGCCTCGAGGAAGCCGCAGGTGTTCACCACGAGGACGTCCGCGCGCGAAGGATGGTGCGTGATCTCGAACCCGCGGCGCCTGAGGATCCCCAGCATCACCTCGGAGTCGACCTGGTTCTTGGCGCACCCGAGGCTCACGAGGCCGACGGTCGTCACGGGTAGAGCCGTCCCAGGGTGCGCGGGTAGGGGATCGCCTCGCGCAGGTGGTGGATGCCGCAGAGCCAGGTCACGGCGCGCTCGATACCCATGCCGAACCCGCCGTGCGGGACCGTCCCGTACTTGCGGATGTCGAGGTACCACTTGAACGCGGATTCGGGAAGGCCGTGCTCCCGGATGCGCGACAGCAGCAGGTCGTGATCGTGGATGCGCTGGCTCCCGCCGATGATCTCGCCGTACCCCTCGGGGGCGAGCACGTCGACGCACAGCGCCCGGTCCGGGCGCTCGGGGTCGGGCTGCATGTAGAAGGCCTTCACGCTCGCCGGGTAGCGCGTGACCATGAGCGGGCTCGGGTGAAGGTTCGAGAGGATCGTCTCGTCCGGGGCGCCGAAGTCGCTCCCGAACTCGAACTCCGCGCCCGCCTCCTTCAGCTTCGCCGCCGCGTCGTCGTAGGTCATCCGGGGGAAGGGCCTCGTCACCGCCTCCAGTTTCGACACGTCCCGCTCCAGCGTCTTGAGCTCCTCGCGGCGCCGCGACAGGACGCGCTCGACGAGGTACATGATGAAGTCCTCGGCGAGCTGCATCACGTCGTCGAGATCGGCGAAGGCGAGCTCGGGCTCGATCATCCAGAACTCGGTGAGGTGCCGGCGCGTCTTCGATTTCTCCGCGCGAAAGGTCGGGCCGAAGCAGTAGACGCGGCCGAAGGCCATGCACGCCGGCTCGAGGTAGAGCTGCCCGGACTGCGACAGGTACGCCTTCTCCCCGAAGTAGTCGGTCTCGAAGAGGGTGGAGGTCCCCTCGCACGCCGCGGGGGTGAGGATGGGCGAGTCGATCAGCACGTAGCCGCGCGAGTCGAAGAACTCGCGGCACGCGTGCGCGACCTCGCTCCTGATCCTCAGGACGGCGTGCTGGAGCGAGGACCTGAGCCACAGGTGGCGGTTGTCCATGAGGAACTCGACGCCGTGCTCCTTCGGCGAGATCGGGTACTCCGGCGCGATGTGGAAGGGGACGAGCTGCTTCACGCCGATCTCGAAGCCGCCCGGGGCGCGCGCCTCGCGGCGCACGGTCCCGCGCATCTCGAACGAGGATTCCTGCGTGAGCTGGTCGGCGAGATCGAAGACCGCCTCATCGACCTCCTTCTTGACGACCACCCCCTGCGCGTATCCCGTGCCGTCCCGGATGACCAGGAACCGGATCTTCCCGATGTCGCGCTTGTGGTAGACCCAGCCGCGGAGGACGACGTCCTTCCCCTCGTGCTTGTCGAGATCCTTTATCAGCGTGTGCGTCTGGAGCAAGGTCTCAGGCCTCTTCTTCCTTCTCGACGCCGCGGGCCGCCTTCGCCTCGGCGATGATTTTTTCCTGGAGGTGGGCCGGGACCTCGTCGTACGAGGCGATCTCCATGTGGAACGAGCCGCGCCCCGACGTGATCGAGTTGAGCGTGGCCGAGTAGCTCAGCATTTCGGCGAGCGGGCAGGTGGCGCGGATGACCTGCGTGTGCCCCTTCTGGTCCATGCCGATGACGCGGCCGCGCCGCGAGTTCAGATCGCCGACGATGTCGCCCATCGTCTCCTCGGGAACGCTGATCTCGACGCTCATGGTCGGCTCGAGGAGCGTGGGCCTCGCGTCGTGCACGGCCTTCTTGAAGGCCTCGCGCCCGGCGACCTGGAAGGCGATGTCCTTGCTGTCCACCGGGTGCGTCTTCCCGTCGACGAGGCTGACCCGGACGTCCACGACCGGGTACCCGGCGACGACCCCGCCGACCATCTTCGACTGGACCCCCTTGTCCACGCTCGGCCGGAAGGACTGATCGATGACGCCGCCGACGATCCGGTCGACGAACTCGTACCCGCCGCCGCGGGGAAGTGGCTCGACGTCGATCGCCACCTTCGCGAACTGTCCGGCGCCGCCGGTCTGCTTCTTGTGCGTGTACTCGACGTACTTCACGGAGCGCGTGATCGTCTCGCGGTAGGGGATCTTCGGGATCTTCAGCTTCGCCTCGACCCCCTGCCTCCTCAGCCTCGAGAGCATCACCTCGACGTGCTCCTGGCCGGCCCCCGAGATCAGCATCTCGTGGGTCTGCGCGTCGCGGCTCGTCCGGAGCATCGGGTCCGCGTCGAGGAGCTTGTGGAGCGCCGCCGAGATCTTGTCCTCGTCGGCGCGCGTCTTCGGCTCGATGGCCCACGAGATCGCGGGCTCGGGGAAATGGACCGGCTCGTAGCGGATCGGGTGCGCCTTGTCGGCGAGCGTGTCGCCGGTCGCCGTGACCTTGAGCTTCGTCACAGCGCCGATGTCGCCGGCGCGGATCTCCGGGATGGGGGCGAGGGTCTTCCCCTGCGCCGTATCGACCGTGGTGAGCTTCTCCATCTCGCCGCGCGCCACGTTCAGGAGGTGGGACTCGCCCTTGATCGTCCCCGAATAGACGCGGAAGTACGAGATCTTTCCGGCGAACGGGTCGATGAGCGTCTTGAAGACGAAGGCCGACGGCGATCCCGACGATGCGGGCTGGCGGGAGATCTCGGAATGGTCTGCGGGGTTCGTCCCCTTCACCTCGGCCGTCGCGGCCGGGGAGGGGATCCACGAGAAAATCGCGTCGAGGATCGGCTGGGCGCCGATGTTGTGGACCCCCGAGGCGGCGAGGACGGGGAAGAGGCGCCCGTCGGCGACCCCCTTCTTGAGGCCCGACTCGAGCTCTCCCTCGGGGAGCTCCCCCTTCTCGAAGTAGTGCTCCATCAGCGTGTCGTCACCCTCGGCCACCGCCTCCATCAGGCTCTCGCGCGCCGACTTCGCCGCGTCGGCGAGGTTCGCGGGGATCGGCCCCTCGGTGAACTTCCCGCTCTCGTCCGCCTGGAAGAAATACGCCTTCATGTGGACCAGGTCCACGACCCCCTTGAACTCCTTCTCCTCGCCGATCGGGATCTGGACGGCGACGCAGGAGCGCGAGAGCGACTTCTTCACCGACTCGAGGGCGCGGGTGAAGGAGGCCCGCTCGCGATCCATCCGGCTGACGACGAGGATGCGGGCCACCCCGAACTCCTCGGCGTATCCCCACACCTTCTCGGTGTTCACCTCGGCGCCGTGGCTCGAGTCGATCACGACGAGGGCCCCCTCGACGACGCGCAGGGAAGAGCGCGCCTCGTGCATGAACGCGCCGTATCCGGGGGTGTCGATGAGATTGAGCTTGTTCTTGTTCCACTCGAGGTGGCAGACCGACGCCGTGACCGTCTTCTTCCGCTCGATCGCCTCCTCGTCGTAGTCGGTGATCGTCGTCCCCTGGTCCACCTTGCCGAACCGGTTCACGGCCCCTGACGAGAAGAGAAGGGCCGAGACGAGGGAGGTCTTCCCGGATGCACCGTGCCCGACGACAGCGACGTTGCGGATCTCCGAAGTCTCATAGACTTTCATTCAGCCTCCTTGTCCGGTGGGGGTCCGGCGGGCCGTTCCCATTCCCGTCGCGGACATGGACCCTGGACCTCGGCGGGCGCACGGCGTCAGCATGAGCGCCCCGCGGTCTGAGGCGGCGCGCCCACACGATGGAAGTCTCATAGAACCTTGAAGATGGACGCGGAGTATAGCACGCGCCGACGCGGCTTCAGCGCGCGGCGGATCAGGGGGTCTTCGCGGGGGCGGGCTCGAAGACGACCATCACGCGGCGGTTCAGCGGCCGCGTCTCGGCCACGGACGCGGCGCTCAGAGGCTGAGTCGCACCCAGGGGCCGCACCGCCATGCGCGCGGCGGGGACGCCGAGCGAGGCGAGGAGGTCGCGCGCCGCTTCGGCGCGACGTCTCGAGAGAACGTCGAGATCCCCTCCCTCGTCCGGGTCGGCGTGCCCTTCGACGGCGATCGCGAGGGCGGCATGCGCTTTCAGGGCGTCCGCGTCCTTCGAGAGCGCGGCCCGCGCGGCGGGATCGAGATCGGCCGAGCCGCTCGCGAAATACGCGGGGGCGAGGCGGACATTGAGGGCGTTCGGCTCCTTCCACGGATCGAAGGGCTCCACCACGAGGGGGAGATTGGCGGAGAGCGCCGACGATTCCCCGCGGGCGTTCGTCACGGTGGCCCGCACGCGCTGCGGCCCGTCTCCTCCGGAGGGGACGGTTGCGGGGCAGAGGTAAGTCGAAGGATCGTCGCTCCGGGGTGAGCACGCGATCGCGGTGACGAGGGCGCCGATCGCGACGGTGGCGTTCATTCCCGGCTCCGCGCTGACGGTGACGACGACGGAGGCGCCGGGCAGGACCGGCTTCACGGCGTCATGGGAGACCCGGCGGATCTTCGGACCCTGCGGGGGGGCGGGCATCGGGACGATGCGGGGTTTCTCGGCGGCGCCGGAGGCCGCGAGGCTCACGGCGACGGACAGGAGGGCCGCGGCGGGCCAAGGACGCGTCAGGCTTCTATCTCCTTTCCGCTTTCGTCCTCGAGGGGCTGCACCTCCTCATGATAGACGCGCTCGACGTTCACGTTCCAGACGTCGTGGCGGGCGCCGAGCATGTTCTCCACGGCGAGGCAGGCGGTGTACATCGAGTGATCCTGGTTGTTGTACCGGTGCTGACCGTTGCGGCCGCAGCAGTGGAGGTTCGTCAGGCCGGTGAGGTACCCCTTCATCGCGTGGAGGTCGTCGCGGAAGGTGTCGCCGACGTACATCGGGTAGGTCTTCTCCATGCGGACGACGCATCCGTCGAGAACGGCGTCTCCCTTCGCGAGGAGCCCCACCACCTTCAGCTCCCGGCCGGCGGCCTCGATGAGCTCGCGGTCGGGCGTGCGCCAGAGCGCGTCGTTCTCGAAGCAGAAGTACTCGAGGCCGAGGCACGTCTTCGTCCTGTCGGGGACCAGCGAGGGGCTCCAGTTCTTGAAATTCTGGATGCGGCCGACGTTGACCTTCGGCGAGTGGATGTAGATCCAGTTGTCCGGGAAGGTCTCGGCCTTGTCGATGACGAGGGCGACGAGGATGAAGTCGCGGTACCGGAGGCGCGATGCGGCGTCCGCGACGCCGCGGGGCGCGGCCGGCGCGAGGCAGCCGAAGAGATCCCGGAGGGCCATCGACGAGACGAAGTGCTTCGCGCGGAAGGCCTGCTCCTTCCCTTCGGAATCGGCGGCGACGACCGTCTCGACGCGGCCGCCGGCGTGGGTGACGCGCCGCACGTCCATCCCGCTCATCACGACGCCGCCGCGCTCGATGACCAGATCGCGGCACGCCTCCCACATCTGCCCGGGTCCCAGCTCGGGGTACTTGAACTCCTCGATCAGCGACGTGTGATCCCCCGACTTGAAGAAGGCGTTCATGATCGCCCCGGTCAGGGAGAGCGACTTGATCCTCTGCGCCGCCCACTCCGCCTTGATCTCGCCGCAGGGGACCCCCCACACCTTCTCGGTGTACGAGCGGAAGAAGGTGTCGAAGAGGCGCTGCCCGAAGCGGTTGATGACCCATGCGTCGAAATGGCTCTCGTCGGGCTTGGGGCGGAGCTTGCTCAGGGCGAGGCTGCCGACGCAGGCGAGGGACTCGAAGGGCCCGAGCTTCATGAAGGCGTCGAGGGGCTTGAGCGGGTAGGCGAAGAACTTCTCGTTGTAGTAGATCCGCGACATCCTCGGCCGCCTGAGGAAGCGGTCGCCGAGGATCTCCGTCCAGAGGTCGTCGACGCGCTTCACCTTCGTGAAGAAGCGGTGGCCCCCGATGTCGAACCGGTACCCCTTGTAGTTCACGGTCCGCGCGATCCCCCCCATGTACGAGCTGCGCTCGAGGACGAGGGGGCGGAGGCCGGCCTTTACCGCCTCGAAGGCGGCGGTCAGTCCGGCGGGGCCGCCGCCGATGATGGCTACGTCGAAATCGTTCAAGGTCACCCTGTCGTGGTTTGAGATCGGGAAGGCTCGAGGAAGGGGGAGATGTATACATCCCGCCCTCCGCCCCGTCAACGCGGCGGGCCGCGTTGACGGCCCCGGAGCCCTCTGGTACGTTCGCCTCCATGCCCCCGCGTGGAGCGCTCAAAGCCAGACTGGACGGGCTTTACGACGCGTGCGGCGCCGATCGGCTGGAGATCGATCCCATCCGGTACCCGCGCGCGTACGACGGGGCCGCCGACAGGGAGATTGCCGGTTTCATCGCCGCCGCTCTCGCGTACGGCCGCGTCGCCCACATCCGGAAGAGCGTCGCGACGGTCCTCGATCGGCTCGGCCCGCACCCCGCCGCGGCGGTCCTCGCGCTCCGCGCCGACTCGACGGCGAACGCCTTCAGGGGGTTCACGCACCGGTTCAACACGGGGCGCGACGTGGCCGACATGCTCGTGATCCTGAAGCGCCTTCTCGAGCGCCACGGATCCCTCGAGGCCGCGTTCCTCCAGGGGTTCGACGCGGCGCAGCCCGACGTCGGGCACGCGATCGCCGCATTCAGCGCGCGGGCGCTCGCGATCCATCGCGAGGAGACCTCCGGCCGAAGGCGGAGCGGATCGAGGGCCGGCGTGCGATTCTTCTTCTCGTCGCCCGGGGACGGCTCGGCGTGCAAGCGGATGAACATGTTCCTGAGGTGGATGGTCCGCCGCGACCACGTCGACCTCGGTCTCTGGAGCGGCGTCCCCCCCTCGAAGCTGGTCATGCCGCTCGACACCCACACGGCGAGGATCTGCCGCGAGCTCCGCCTCAGCGCCCGCAGGAGCGCCGACTGGCGGATGGCGATCGAGGTGACGGAGGGGCTGCGGGCTCTCGACCCGGACGATCCGGTCCGCTACGATTTCGCTCTGTTCAACCTCGGCCTGCGGACGGCGGGAAGCGTGGGAGCGTTGTGAAGCTTCTCGGGGCTCACATGTCGATCGCGGGGGGGCTTCACCTCGCGGTCGAGCGCGCGGCGGCGGCGAAGTGCGATGCCCTCCAGATCTTCACCCGCTCGAGCAACCAGTGGAAGGTGAAGCCCCTCGAGGAGCCGGAGGCGGCGATCTTCCGGGAGAAGCAGCTCGAGCTCGGGGTCGCTCCCGCCTTCGCGCACGACTCGTACCTGATCAACCTCGCCTCCCCCGACCCGGCGCTCCACGCGCGATCCGCGGCGGCGTTCGGCGAGGAGATCGATCGCTGCGATCTCCTCGGCCTCCCGTACCTCATCGCGCACCCGGGGGCGCACATGGGGGCGGGGGAGGAGGCCGGTATCGACCGCATCGCCCGGGCGCTCTCGGGGCTCTTCGCGGCGCGCCCCGCCTCGCGTGTGCGGGTGCTCCTCGAGACGACGGCCGGCATGGGCTCGGCCGTCGGGAGCCGGTTCGAGCACCTGCGCGCGATCCTCGATCGCGTCGAGCCGCCGCAGCGGCTCGGCGTCTGCCTCGACACGTGCCACGTCTTCGCGGCGGGCTACGACATCAGCACCGAGCGGGGGTATCACGCCGTGATGGAGGAGTTCAATCGGCTGATCGGCGTGCAGTGGATCCGGGCCTTCCATCTCAACGATTCGAAGAAGGGCCTGGGGTGCCGGCTCGATCGGCACGAGCACATCGGCCAGGGGGCGCTGGGCGTCACCGCCTTCTGGTGCCTCCTCAACGACCCGAGGTTCGACGGGGCCCCGATGGTCCTCGAGACGCCGAAGGGGGACGATCTCGCCGAGGACGTGGCCAACCTGACGCTCCTGCGCGCCCAGATCGGGAGCCCGAAGCCCGTCGAGCCGGCCACGAGGATCGCCGTCGCGGCCCAGACGAAGGCGCCGCCGAAGAAGGCGGCGGTGAAGAAGAAGCCGCGCCGATGAGCGCGCGGCTCCTGATCCACGAGATCTTCACGAGCCTGCAGGGAGAGACCACCGAGGCGGGGCGGCCGTGCACCTTCGTGCGGCTGACCGGGTGCAACCTCCGCTGCGTCTACTGCGACACCGCCTACGCCTTCCACGGAGGGGAAGAACGGGCGGTCGAAGACGTCGCCGAGGAGGTCGCCCGCCGGGGCGTCCGCTTCGTGACCGTGACGGGCGGCGAGCCTCTCGCGCAGAGCGGCGTGCACGCGCTCATCCGGCGCCTCCTCGACGATGGGAACGAGGTCCAGATCGAGACCGGCGGGAGCCTCTCCACGCGCGACGTCGACCCCCGCGCCCGCGTCATCCTCGACATCAAGACCCCCGGCAGCGGGATGGCCGGGTCGACGGACTGGGAGACGGTGGCGCGCGTCCGCAGCGGCGATCAGGTGAAGTTCGTCCTCGTCGACCGGCGCGATTACGAGTTCGCACGAGGCGTGATCCGCGAGGGGAGGATCCCCGCGGGGGCCCCCATCCTCCTGTCCCCCGCCCACGGCACCCTCGATCCGAAGGATCTCGCGCGCTGGATGATCGAGGACCATCTCCAGGTCCGGCTCCAGCTCCAGATCCACAAGTACATCTGGGGGAGCGATGCCCGGGGCGTCTGACGGCGGCGGGGAGCGCCCGATCGCCATCGTCCTCGTCAGCGGCGGCATGGACTCGTGCGTCGCGGCGGCGATCGCGGCCCGCGAGCACGAGCCGGCCTTCCTCCACGTGTCGTACGGGCAGCGCACGGAAGGGCGCGAGCGCCGATCGTTCGAGGCGATCGCGGATCACTACCGGGTCCGGCGCCGCCTTGCCGCGAGGCTCGATCTGCTGCACGCCATCGGCGGGTCGTGCCTCACCGACCCGTCGATCGCGATCCCGGCGGCGGATCTGACCCGCGCCGACATCCCGGTCTCCTACGTCCCCTTCCGGAACACGCACTTCCTGGCGGCGGCGGTGTCGTGGGCCGAGGTGATCGGCGCCACCGCGATCTACATCGGCGCGGTGGAGGAGGACTCGTCGGGGTATCCCGACTGCCGCCGCGTGTACTACGACGCGTTCAACCGGCTCATCGAGGTCGGCACGCGGCCCGGGAGCCCGCTCCGCGTCGTCACGCCGCTGATCGGGATGTCGAAGGCCGGGATCGTGCGCCTCGGGCTCGAGCTCGGGGCCCCCTTCGAGCTGACTTGGTCGTGCTACGGATCCGAGGAGCGCGCGTGCGGCGCGTGCGACTCGTGCGCCCTCAGGCTCCGGGGGTTCGCGGGGGCCTTGGCGCGCGACCCGATCCCGTACGCATGAAGCTCCGCGAGTTCCGATTCGATCTCCCCGAACGGCTCATCGCGCAGGAGCCCGCCCGCGAGCGCGACCTCTCGCGCCTCATGGTCCTCGACCGGAGGAGCGGTCGCCTCGAGCACCGCGTCTTCCGAGAGCTCCCCGGGTACCTTGCGAGGGGAGATCTTCTCGTCGTCAACGACACGCGGGTCCGGCCCGCCCGCCTCCTCGCGAGGAAGCCCACGGGCGGCTCGGTCGAGGTCCTCCTCCTCGAGCGGATCGACGCCCCGGCAGCGGAAGGGGACCCCGACGTCGCGCAGGAATGGCGGGCGCTCGTCCGGGGATTCGGCCGGAGCGAGCCCGCGTCGCGGCACGAGTACCCGGGCGGACTTGTCGTCACCGTGACCGGGCGCGAGGAGGGGAGCGCGATCGCGCGCGTCGCGCTCCGCGCCGGCGCGGGGGTCGATCGCGCGCTCGAGGGGTGCGGCCTCCCGCCGACGCCCCCCTACATCCGCCGGACGGACGCCGACCCGAGGCTCGCGCGCGATCGCGAGAGATACCAGACGGTCTTCGCGGCGGCGCCGGGTGCGGTCGCCGCGCCGACGGCCGGGCTCCACTTCACCCCCGCGCTGCTCGACGCGCTGCGCTCTTCGGGGGTCGCCGTCTCCAGCCTGACGCTCCACGTCGGGTGGGGGACCTTTCAGCCGATTCGAGCGGAGGAGATCGAGGACCATCGCGTCGCCGCCGAGCCGTTCGAGATCGGCGAGAGCCTGGCGGAGGCGTTCCGCGAGACGCGGGCGCGCGGAGGGCGCGTCGTCGCGGTCGGCACCACGGTCGCCCGGACCCTCGAGCACCGCGCGACGGGGACCGCGGGGCTCGCGCCGGGAAGCGGGGCGTGCGACCTCGTCATCCGCCCCGGGCACGCCTTCCGCGCCGTCGACGCGCTGATCACGAACTTCCATCTTCCGGAGTCGTCGCTCCTCCTCCTCGTCGCGGCCTTCGCGGGGCGGGAGAGTATCCTTGCGGCCTACGCCGAGGCGGTCGCCCGCGAGTATCGGTTCTACTCGTACGGCGACGCGATGCTGATCCTCTGATGGGACGGAGCGCCACGTGATCGAGTACGAGCTGCACGCCGTGGAGCCCGGGGGGCTCGCGCGGGCGGGCCTGTTGAGGACCCCCCACGGCGACGTGAACACGCCGGCCTTCATGCCGGTCGGGACGTACGGCGCCGTGAAGGCGCTCACCCCCCGGGAGCTCGAGGCCTGCGGCGCGCGGATGATCCTGGGGAACACGTACCATCTCTACCTGCGCCCGGGCCACGAGACGGTCCGCGCGCTCGGCGGCCTGCACCGCTTCGCCTCCTGGGACGGGGCGATCCTCACCGACAGCGGGGGGTTCCAGATTTTCAGCCTCGCCTCGTTCCGCGACGTGAGCGAGGAGGGGGTCGTCTTCCGCTCGCACCTCGACGGATCGACGCACCGCCTGACCCCCGAGCTGAGCGTCGGGATCCAGGAGGCCCTCGGCCCGGACGTGATGATGGCGCTCGACGTCTGCCCGGCCTTGCCGTCCTCGAAGGAGGAGATCGCCTCGGCCGTCGAGCGGACGCTGCGGTGGGCGCGGCGCTGCCTCGATCACCGGTCGGGGGCCCGGGCTCTCTTCGGCATCGTCCAGGGAGGGACCCACGAGGATCTGAGGGAGATGTCCGCGGGCGAGACGGCGGCCCTTCCCTTCGACGGCTTCGCCGTCGGAGGGGTCAGCGTGGGCGAGCCGCGCGAGGAGATCGACCGCATCGTCGCCTTCACCGCCCCCCGGCTTCCCGCGGCGAGGGCCCGCTACCTGATGGGCGTGGGGACCCCGCGCGATCTGCTGGCGGGGATCGCGGCGGGCATCGACATGTTCGACTGCGTCATGCCGACCCGCAACGCGAGGAACGGCACCCTCTTCACGTGGTCGGGGCCGGTCAGCATCAAGCGGCGCGAGTTCGCGGAGGATCCGCGGCCGCTCGACGATCGGTGCGGCTGCGACGCGTGCCGGAATTTCTCGAGGGCGTACCTGAGGCACCTCTTCCAGTCGAAGGAGATCCTCTCGATGCGCCTCAACACGATTCACAACGTCCACTTCTACCAGGAGCTGATGCGGCGCGCGCGCCAGGCGATCGTGGAGGGGCGTTTCGCGGCCTGGGCGGCCTCCGTCCTCCCGGGGCTCAAGAGCGTCGCGGCGGATCCGGACGCGTGATCGAAAGGTCGGGGAGGCGGCCCGGCGACGCGCCGCCGGGTGGTATGATGCGCCTCCCGATCGAAGAACCCGTTGGAGACGGCCGCCCATGAGACATCGACCGCTGTTCGCGCTCACGCCCCTGTCCATTCTGCTCGTCCTGGCGACGGGAGCCGCCACGGCCGCGCCGGAACCCCCGGCCGCCGGCAAGGCCGACGCGAGCGCCCTCACCCTCGAGGCGGAGACGCTGTACGCGAGCGGCGCCTACAGCGAGGCTCTGAAGAAGTTCGACGCCCTCCTGGCGGCCGGCCAGGAGACCGGCGCGATCCTCTACGAGGCGGGGAGCTGCTACGCGCAGTCGATGGGGAGCAAGGAGAAGGAGCTCGAGCTGAAGAAGCGCGCCGTGCCCGTGCTCGAGAAGGAGATCGCCTCCGGGAGCGCCCCCGTGGACAGCTACTACTACCTCTCCGCGATCTACATCAACGATCTCACCGATCCCGTGAAGGGGACCGACGCCGCGAAGAAGGGAGTGGCGCTCCTCGAGAAGCCGAAGGCGCCGGCCCCGGCCGGGCAGGGGGCGCTCTTCCGGGCCGGGCGGCTCTACACGTTTCTCGGAAAGGACGCCCAGGCCGCCGACTACTACGGCCGCTCGGTCCAGGCCGCCGACGGCGCGGCGGTCGTCGATCGCGTCGCCCTGCGCATCGCGCTCGAGAGCCTCGCGAGCTCCCGGTTCCACGAGAAGAACTACGACGGCGCCGCGGAGGCGTACGCCGGGCTCCTGAAGCTCGATCCCACCCGGGACCGCGATCGCCATCAGCTCGGGCTCTCCTATCTGCTCGCCGGAAAGTACGCCGACGCCGAATCGACGTGGCGGCAGGCGAAGGAGGACGAGATGCGCACCGAGCTCACGTACCTCGCCTCCATCGTCCGCAAGTTCGTGGACGCAGGGTCGCCCACCGCCTCGGCCCTCGTGCCCAAGGGATCGACGCTCGACGACGACGCCCTGGTTCAGAAGATCCTGAAGGCCGCCGAGCCGCTGCGCGCCGCGCGCGAGCGGGACTCGAAGGCGCAGGATGACGCGCGCGCCGCCTGGGAGAAGGATCGCCAGGCCGAGGCCGCAGACCCGGTGAAGGCGAAGGCCCGCATCGCCGCGCTCAAGGCCCGGAAGGCGAAGCTGGCGCCGGAGCCGCCGCCGGATCCGAACTACGTGCCGCCGCCCGTCGATCCGATCACGGCCCTCGAGCAGATGGGCCTCCACTCGACCACGCCGCCGCCTCTCCTGCCGCCGTCACCCGAGCGCGTCGCGGCCGAGAAGGACTTCTTCTACCTCCTCATGGACTACGTCAAGCGCGGCCACCTGGTCCGCAACTTCTGCTTCGAGAACGGGCTCGTCGAGATGATCTTCCGCTGAGGGATGGGGCCGCTTCTCTTCGTCGCCGACGCGCACCTCACGAGGGACGACCCGGAGGTGGACGCCTTCGTCTCGTTCCTCTCGGGCGAGGCGCGCCGCGCCTCGACGCTGTGCATCCTGGGCGACCTCTTCAACCTCTGGTTCGGCACGCCGCGCTTCGCCCTGCCGCACCACGACCGCGTCCTCGGCGCGCTCGAGGATCTGCGGGGGCGCGGCGTGCGCCTGCTCTACGTGGAGGGGAACAGGGACTTCCATCTGCGACGGAACCATCTCGGCAGGCCGTTCGACGACGTGGCGGAGGACGCGCTCGTGGTGGAGCATGCCGGGCGGAAGATCGCCGCGGCGCACGGCGACGCGATCAACGTCCAGGATCGGCAGTACCGCGCGTGGAAGTCCTTCTCGAAGTCGACGCCGGTGTACGGGGTCTTCTCGATGCTCCCCGGCTCCTGGGGGATGGCTCTCGGAGAGTCTCTCGAGAGGAAGCTGGCCGGCACCAACCTGAAGAACAGGGTCCGATTCCCGGAGGAGCATTGCCGCGCCTACGCCGGCCGGTTCTTCAGAGAGGGGAGCGAGGCGCTGGTCCTGGGCCACTTCCACGAGGAGCGGAGGATCGACCTCGGTGACGCGGGGGGCGCGCCGCGCGCCGTCTATGTCCTTCCCGCGTGG
Source organism: Acidobacteriota bacterium (assembly GCA_016195325.1). Lineage (NCBI taxonomy): Bacteria > Pseudomonadati > Acidobacteriota > Acidobacteriota bacterium. The sequence continues at coordinate 25,699 of JACPZX010000008.1, read as the reverse complement.
CGGCTCGGCCACAGGCGCCTGGTGGTGGATGGCGACGGGCCGCCGAGGTTCGAGGGTCCCGGCGCCTGAAAGCGCGAGCGTCAGCTCGCCGGGCCCGGATGGATGAGGAGCTCGCCCTCGATCTCGACGTGCCGGTCGGCGGCCTCGACGAGCTCCCGGGCCGTGGAGCGGGCGAAGGAGTAGACCTCCACGCGCGACCCGCGCGACCTGACCTCGTGGACGAGCGGGACGAAGTCTCCGTCGCCCGTCGCGAGCACGACCACGTCGAGGCTCCCCGCGAGGCTCAGGACGTCGAGGGCCATCCCCAGGTCCCAGTCCCCCTTCGACGACCCGTCCGCGCGCACCCTGAGATCCTTGCGGCGCACCTCGTAGCTCCTCTGCTGCAGCATCGCGAGGAAGGCGGTCTGATCGATGTCGCGATTCTGGACGACGTAGGCGATGGCCCGGAGCATGAGGCGATCGCGGCATACCGTCTCGAGGAGCGCGCCGAAGTCCAGCCGGGAGTTCAACTGGCGCGCGGCGTAGTACATGTTCTGCACGTCCACGAAGAGGCCGACGCGCGGCGGGTCGCCCGAGGGGCGGGCGGGGAGCGCGGGGCGCGCGGAGCCGCTCTCGAGCTGCTCCACTCGGGCTGCGAGGACGCGGCTCCTCTCGCGCAGGCGCGCGTTCTCCTCGGCGAGGCGCGCCAGCTCCGCCTTGAGGGCCTGGCGTGAGCGGTCCAGGCTACCTCCCGCGGTCGGGAGACTCGACCCTCTCTCGGAACAGCCCGTGGAGTCGCCGCGTGACCGGCCCGGGAGCGCCGGCGCCGACAGGCCGCCCGTTGAGGCGCGCGACGGGCATCACCTCCTGGAGGGTGCTGGTCACGAAGACCTCTTCCGCGCCGAAGAGCTCGGGGGACTCGTACTCCCCCTCCTCGCAGGGAATGCCGGCGTCGCGCGCGGCCTCCATCACGACCTCGCGGGTGATGCCGGAGAGGATCCCGCAGCCGAGAGCCGGAGTCCTGAGGACGCCCCCCTTCACGAAGAAGACGTTCGTGTGGGTCCCCTCGGCGACGAACCCCCGCGTGTTGAGGAGGATCGTCTCCTTCGCGCCGGCATCCTCCGCCTCCATGTGGGCGAGGACGTTGTTGAGGAGATTGCACGACTTCACGGCGGGGTCGAGCGATTCGCGCGGGTTGCGCCGCCTCTGGCCCACCGTCACGGCGATCCCCTCCTCGTAAGAGAGGGGCGGGATGCGCCGGAGCGGCATCACGATCACGAAGAGGCCGGGCCGGGGGCAGAGATCGCGCTCGTAGCCGATCGCTCCGACGCCGCGCGTCACCATGATGCGGATGTACGACTCGTCGTTCCCCCCCTCGGCGACCGTCCGGCGCACCTCCCGCTCGATGTCGGTGCGCGACGGAGGGGCGAGGCGGATGGCGGCGCACGAGCGCGCCAGCCTGTCGAGGTGCCTCCCGAGGAGGTAGGGCCTGCCGCGGTAGGTGCGGATCGTCTCGTAGATGCTGTCGCCGTACAGGAACCCGTGATCCAGGACGGGAACGGTCGCCTTCTCGGCGCTGGATATCGTCCCGTTGACGTTGATCAACTCGGCCATCGTGCGACCGTATCAATGCCCTCCCGGCAAGTCAAGGTATCCCGGTGGTGTTAAGATTCTCGGGCATGCGCGCGGAGGCCGGAGGCGTCATCGGGATCGGGATTGACATCATCGAGATCGATCGCGTCGAACGGGCGATCGAGCGGGGAGGCGATCGGTTCGTGCGGCGCGTCTTCTCGGACGACGAGATCCGGTACGCCCGAAGCCGGCGCCGGCCGGCGAGCCACTTCGCGGCGCGCTTCGCCGCCAAGGAATCCGTCATCAAGGCGCTGCGCGTGCCACCGGGGCTCGGCTGGCTGTGGCGCGACATCGAGGTGACGCGCGGCGGCGGCCCCCCGTCGATCCGGCTGACGGGTCGCGCTCTCGATCGCGCGACCTCCCTTGGCGTGGCCGGCTGGCAGCTGTCGATGTCGCACTCGACGACCCACGCCGTCGCGGTCGTCGTTCTCGTATGAGGCGCCCGTGACCCCTCATGCCCCGGGAGATCACGGGCACGCGCACGACGCGCGCGGGGCCGATCGCAGACGCCTCGGCTGGGCCATGGGGCTGGCGGCGGCGGTCATGGTCGTCGAGATCGTCGGCGGCATGCTGTCCAACAGCCTCGCGCTCCTCGCCGACGCCGGCCACGTCTTCACCGACGTCCTCGCGCTCGGGCTCGCGATGTTCGCCGTCACGGTCGCCGCGCGCCCCGCGACCGACCGGGCCACGTTCGGCTACTACCGCGTGGAGATCCTCTCCGCCCTCGCGAACGGCGTCCTCCTGGTCCTCATCTCCCTCGGGATCATGTGGGAGGCGTACCGCCGCTTCTCCGATCCGCCGGAGGTCGCGGGATCGACGGTCATGGGCGTCGCGCTGCTCGGGCTCGCGGGAAACCTCGGAGGGCTGTACCTGCTCCGCGGCGCGAGCCGGCGCTCGCTCAACGTCCGCGGCGCGCTCATGCACGTGGTGGGGGACACCCTCTCGTCGCTCGCCGTCGTGATCTGCGGCGCCCTCATCATGGCGACCGGCTGGAAGCGGATCGACGCGGGGCTCAGCGCGTTCATCGGCGCCGTGATCATCATCGGGGCGTTCCGCCTCGTGCGGGAGGCGGTCGACGTGCTCCTCGAGGCGGGGCCGGCCGGGATCGAGCTGAAGTCGGTGAGCGCCGACATCCAGGAGATCCCCGGAGTCCGGCAGGTCCACGATCTGCACATCTGGAGCATCACGTCGGGGATGCACGCGCTCTCGGGGCACGTCGTGGTCGAGGAGACGACGCTCTTGCACTGCGATCGAATCCTGAACACGATCAAGTCGCTGCTCAAGGAGCGGTACGAGATCCACCACACCACGATCCAGATCGAGTCCGAGGCCTACCGGGAGATCGGCGAGGTCCACTGACTCCGGACGAGGGGTGGCCGGCCTAGCGGCGGAAGGCGGCCTGCGTGTTGCGGTAGTACATGTCGTACCCGATCGCGGGGCCGATCTGCGGGAACGTCACCCCCGGCCGGTTGCAGGGGGCCGCGAAGCCGTCTGCGTGGTAGCGCTGGAAGTGCGTCACCGAGCCGGGCGGAGCGAACGTTCCCGGGGGTCGGTAACCGCCGAAGTATGGCCGGTAGCCCGGGAGGATGCCGCGAGGGTAAGCGTAGGCGTAGGGATCGCGGTACATGTAAGGGGATCCGTATCCGGCGGGGTACGGTCCCTCGCCGTAGGCGTCCTGAGGGTAGACGTTCACCACGACCGGCTGGGCCGGCTGCGTCTCGCCGATCACGACGTACTCTTGATCGCTCCGCGGGGGTTGCGGCGCCGGCGCCTCGTACCGGTTCGGCGTCTCGGGCGACTCCGTGCTCTCTCCCCCCATCCGGTGCCCCTGGGGATCGATGTTCGTGACGTGCAGGACCTCGTTCCCGTCCGCGCCCTTTTCGCGGAAGATCCGGTAGCCGGCCGCCCGATCGGCATCCGGTGAAGCGGCCGGGGCCGGGACCGGAGCCGGAGCGGCGGGAGCGCGATCGGCCGTCAGCCGATCGAGGAGAGCGTCGCTCGCCCCCGCCTCCTTCAGCTTCAGGATTGCGGGGACTCCGAGCTCGAACGCGGGGCCATCGCTGCCGATTTCCCTGAGGATGAGGGAGTCCGCGACATGGGCCTTGAGCAGTGCGACGACATCGTCGAGGGTGACGCGGGAGGCGGCGGCGAAGGAGGGGAGGCTCACGAACCCGGCCATCAAGATGAAGAGTGCGGGAGGGATTCTCCGAGGCATCGTGCGGCTCCGCCGGCCGGCCCGTCGTTACCTCAGGGGGTGGAGTCGAAGGCCGACTCAAGGTGCCGGAATCGTACACCGGGATCGCGCACCGTGCCAGCCTTTTGGAGATCCGCGGTGCCCTCAGCCGCGCGCTTCGAGGCTCAGGATCCCCCGCTCGCGCAGCTTCTTGATGTGCACCAGCGCCTCGGCCTCGAGGAAGGGGCAGAGGTTCACGATCGAGCGGACGTCCCACGAGCCGTTGACGCGGCTCAGGATGAAGACCTCCTCGGGGGAGAGCTTCTCGCCGGTGAGCGCTTCGAGGGGCTTCACGAGGACCGGGATGCGCGTCGGCTCGACGCCGTCCTTCGTCATCTGGGCCACGACGACCGCCCGGCACTCCTCGCGCAGGGACCGGAGCGACATGTCGTGCGGCGAGAGGGGGGCCGCCTCGTCGAGGACCTTGAGGGCCTCTTCCGCGCGGCCGGCGCGGGCGTGCTGCCGGGCCTCCTCGAGGAACCCCGAGAGCGTCTTGCGCGGCGCGTCCACGGCCACGGTCACGTTCTTCTCGACCCTCACGAAACCCTGCTTGAACATCAGGTAGAGGAGCTTGCTGACCGTGAACTCGGAGGCGTGCACCTCCATGCAGATGTCCGCGATGCACCGGCGGCCGTCCACCATGTCGAGGATGCGCCGCGCGAGGGAGCGCGCACCGTGGAACTCCTTCGGCATCTCCTTCGACGTGCGCGCCAGCACCGAGAGCGCGGACGCGAATTCGCGCCGGACGTGCTGAAGCTCGTCGAACCACGCGAGCCCCTTGAGGAGGACATCCTCGATGCGGAGGTTCAGCGGGACGAGGATCTCCCTGGGCAGCGGCGCGTCGACGAACTCGAACCGCGCCTCGGTCCACAGGAAGAGGCCGAAGATCGTCTCCTCGGCCTTCTGCACGAGGAGCCGGCGAAGCTCGGGCTCCTCGATGAGGCCCACCGTCACGAGGATCTTCCCGAGCATCACTCCCGTTTTCTGCTGCGTCTCGAGCGCTTTCCTGAGATCCGGCTCGGTGATCCGGTCCTGCCTGAGGAGGAAGTGGCCGAGGTGCTCGGTCGGGTCGTCGCTCGACGACGAGACGATCGTCCCGTCGCGGATCAGGATCTTCTTGGAGTATCGCTCCCCGTGGATCACCAGCGCGCCGGTCTTTCGCGACTGCTGGATCCACTGGAGCAGGTCCGTCAGGGACATCGTGTCGAGCGTGCCTGTGAGGCTCACGTGACGGACCCTCGCGTGGGACGTGTGGCTATGCGAAACGCGTGAACCGAATATGGGTCCGTAGCCGCGCGTTTCAATCGGCGGCGGGGCGGCCCGGCGTTGACCTCGCGCCGACGATGCCGATAATGCGGAAAGAGGAGACGGATGACCTTCGATCGGTTCGGAGACCAGTACCTCCTGCGGGTGATGAAGGGGGAGGAGATTGCCTCGGCGCTGAGGCAGTTCGTCCAATCGGAGGCGATCGGCGGCGGCTCCGTCCGAGGGATCGGCGCGGCGGACGATGTCACGGTGGCCTTCTGGGACACGGTCGAGCGTGTCTACCGGCACTACCGGCATGAGGGGCTCATCGAGATCACCTCTCTCGACGGCAACATCGCATGGAAGGACGGCGATCCCGTCGTCCACGTCCACGTGACCGCCTTCCACGAGACGGAAGGGGCGTTCGGAGGCCACCTCGTCTCCGCCCGCGTCTCCGCGACGGTGGAGATCGCCCTCACGCGATTCGAAGGGAGCGTCCTCAGGGCGCTCGACCCCGACGTCGGCCTCCCGCTCCTGGCTCTGACGCGCCGTCTCTGACGGCCCGCGCTCAGGAGAACGCCGCGATCCCCGTCACGCTCTCGCCGATGATCAGGTTGTGGATGTCGTGCGTTCCCTCGTACGTCTTCACCGCCTCGAGATTGCACATGTGCCGGCCGACCTGGTACTCGTCGTGAGTCCCGTTGGCGCCCAGCATGTCGCGCCCGAGCCTCGCAATCTCGAGCGCGATGTTGACGTTGTTCATCTTGGCGAGGGAGACGCGCTCGGGGTGCGCCTTTCCCTCCTCCTTGAGCCGCCCGAGGCGGAGCGACAGGAGCTGGGCCTTCGTGATCTCGTTCACCATCCACGCGAGCTTGTTCTGCACGAGCTGGAAGGAGGCGAGCGGCCTCCCGAACTGCGTGCGGTTCTTCGTGTACGTCAGCGCCTCGTCGAAGACCGCCATCGCCGCCCCCACGGCGCCCCACGCGATGCCGTAGCGCGCCTGGCTGAGGCAGCTCAAGGGCCCCTTCAGCCCGCGCGCGCCGGGGAGCATCGCGCTCGCGGGGAGGCGCACGTCCTGAAGCGCGAGATCCGAGGTGACGGAAGCGCGCAGCGCGAACTTCCCCCTGATGTCGCTCGCCGAGTACCCCGGGGTCCCCTTCTCGACGAGGAAGCCGCGGACCCCGTCGTCGGTCTTCGCCCAGACGACGGCGACGTCGGCGAGGGTCCCGTTCGTGATCCACGCTTTCGCGCCGTTCAGGATCCACCCCGGGCCGTCCCGCATCGCCCGCGTGGTCATGCCTCCGGGGTCGGATCCGTGATCGGGCTCGGTCAGGCCGAAGCAGCCGATCGCCTTGCCGTGATGCAGCGGGAGGAGCCAGCGCTCCTTCTGCTCGTCGGAGCCGTACGCGGCGATCGGGTACATCACGAGAGAGCCCTGGACCGAGGCGAAGGACCTCAGCCCCGAGTCGCCGCGCTCCAGCTCGCGCATGATGACGCCGTACGCGACCGCGCCGAGCCCGGGCAGACCCATCTCGGAGAGGTTGGCCCCGAGGATTCCGAGCGCGGCGAGGCGGGGGACGAGCTGCGCCGGGAAGGTCGCCTCCCGGTTGTGCCTCTCGATGACCGGCATGACCTCGTCGGTGACGAAGGCGCGGACGGTGTCCCTCACCATGCGCTCCTCGTCGGTGAGGAGGGCGTCGGTGTCGTAGTAGTCGAGTGCCGCGAAGACTGCCATGAATCCTCCGGTGCCGCCGTCAGCCGGCGGCCTGATCGAAGAGCGCGGCCATCCCCATCCCGCCGCTGATGCAGAGCGTCGCGATCCCGGTGCGGCTCTTGCGCCGCCACATCTCGTGGAGGAGCGTCACGACGATTCGGGCCCCGCTCGCCCCGATCGGGTGGCCGAGCGCAATCGCCCCCCCGTTCACGTTGACGCGGGCCGGGTCGATCCCGGTCTCCTTCAGGCAGGCGAGCACCTGGGCGGCGAAGGCCTCGTTGAGCTCGACGAGCTCCACGTCGCGCGTGGGGACCCCCGTCGATTCCGCGAGGCGCGCGAGCGCGGGGACGGGGCCGATTCCCATGATCCCGGGATCGACGCCGGCGACCGAGTATCCCCGGAGGCGGAAGACGGGTCCGATGCCCCGCCGGCGCGCTTCCCCGGCCGTCGTCACCACCACCGCGGCCGCGCCGTCGGTGATCCCCGACGAGTTGCCGGCGTGCACGGTGCCGTCCTTCCTGAACACGGGAGGGAGCTTCGCGAGGGACTCGGCCGTCACGCCGCCCCGCGGGTGCTCGTCGTCGCGGTGGCGCCGCACCTCCGCGCCGGGCGCGATCACTTCCACGGGCGCAATCTCGGCCTCGAACCTTCCCTCCCGCTTCGCCCTCTCGGCCCGCTGCTGGCTGGTGGCGGCCCAGGCGTCCTGCTCGGCTCGCGGAATGCCGTATCGATCGGCGAGCGTCTCGGCCGTCTCCCCCATGAGCTTGCCGCAGAGCGGGCAGAGGAATCCGTCGCGGTACATCCCGTCCTCGATCGCGATGTCCCCCTCAGGAACGCCGAACCGGGCTGCGCCGACGAAGTGGGGGAGCCGGCTCATCGACTCCGTCCCCCCGGCCACGACGATCCGCGCGTCCCCCGCGCGGATCGCCTGCGCCGCGGAGACGATGGCCTGGAGCCCCGAGCCGCACGCGCGATTGACCGTGTAGGCGGGAACCTCGACCGGGAGCCCCGCGCGGCGCGCGATCTGCCGCGCGACGTTCGGGCCTCCGCCCGCCTGCCGGGCGTTGCCGAAGATGAGCTCGTCGACATCGGCGGGGGGGACGCCGGCGCGCGCGATCGCGGCCGAGGCGGCCGCCGCTCCCAGCTCGGCCGCCGAGCAGCCCGAGAGGGCGCCGCCGAACTTCCCGATGGGAGTCCTCACCGCTCCGGCGACGACGATGTCGATGTCGCGATGCATCGGCCGCCCCGCCGTCAGACGATGTGGACGTCCACCGAATCGCCGGTCTTCAGGGAGAGCATGTCGCAGGCTCGCGCCTCGTGCGTCGCGATCTCCAGCCGGCTGGAGGAGTTGAAGAGGAAGAAGGGGGTGCCGGCCGCGCCGTCGGCGTACGTGCCCCGCGTCTCCGTGATCGCGGTGCCGCCCACGCCCCCCCGAAGGCCCGTGCGCCCCAGCTTCGTCATGAGGGCGTCGAGCGACGCGCGGGAGAGGTTCGTGATGACGTTGCCGAAGCGATCGATCTGGACGACGGTCGCCTTCACCACCCCTTCCGGGGTGACGCGCGGCTTCGGGAGGTCGAGCCGCACGGCGTCCTCGATCGGCTCGCCGAAGTTCTCCATGCCCAGCCCGCGCGCGAGCTGCGCCGCGACCGGGGCGAAGACGTCGCGCCCGTGGAACGTGGGGCTCGGGTCGGCGGTCATGTAGTGCGTCGCCGTGACGTGGACCGCGCCCGTGAACTGCTCGGACTCGTAGATGAGGGTGAAGACGCCGTTGTCGGGGCCCACGAAGTACTGGTTGTCCGACGAGACGATGATGGGGCGGCGGGACGTGCCGACGCCGGGATCGACGACGACGACGTGCACGGTCCTCGGCGGGAACGCAGGGAACGCGTCCCGCACGATCTGCGCCGCGGCGGCGATGTCGTGCGGCGGCACGTCGTGGGACACGTCCACGATCTGGACCTGGGTCATGGCGGAGAGGAGCGCGCCCTTGATCGACGCCACGTAGTGATCGGTGGTTCCGAAATCCGTGGTCAGCGTGATGACCGGAACGCGCGATTCAGGCATGCGAGACGTCTCCAGGTCGAAGGGCCCATTCTAGTTCCGGCGCAGGCAAACACAAGAAGGGGCGCGTTGACCGTCCCGCCGCGCTTTGCTACGGTTCGCCGTCCGCACGGCGCGGATTCCCGCGCGAGCCGTCCCACGCGACACGTCGAACGGAGCACCCCCGGAGTGATTCGACCCGGACCGGCCCCCGCCCGTCGCTCACCGGTTCTTCCTCTCGCGCTCGCATGGCTGGCGCTTGCGTCCGTCGCGATGACGCGCGCGGCCGAGCCCCGGCCGCTCCCCGCGAACAGCATCGGCTGGGACGTCGAGCTGGGGAGTGGGGCGGAGATCCCGGATCCCGCGGAGGCGTCGACGCCCCCCGATCCGAATCTCCCCCCGCTCGTCGTCCGCATCGGCATCCCGTGGTCCTCGGTCGAACCGGAGCGCGGCGCCTATCGATGGGAGGCGCTCGACGCCCTGGTCGACGCGGCCGCGTCCCGAGGGCACGAGATCGTCCTCAACCCGTACGGGACGAACTCTCTCTACCTCCCTTCAGGGAACGGGATCGGGCCGGCGGACACCGAGGCGCTGGGCGCCTGGACGGCGTGCCTGCGCGAGATCGCGGCGCGCTACGCGACGCGGGTCAGATTCTTCCAGATCGGCCGGTCTCCTGATCGCCCCGGCGCCGGCACGGCGGTCGACTACGCCTTCATCTTCAAGAAGTCCGCCGTCGCGGTGAAATCGGCGGCGCCCAGCGCGCTCATCGCGCTCGGAACGATGTCGAGCGGCTCGGTGGAGTACGCCGCGGCCGTGTACGAGGAGGGGGTCGCCCCCTACGCCGACGCGCTCGCCGCGTCGTTCGACGGGAGCGAAAAGTCGAAGGAGGACCTGAAGGCGCTCTCCGGCGTGCTTCTCGCGCGCGATCCCGGCGCGAAGCTCTGGCTCACCGGAGTCCGGCTCCTCCTGGGAAACGAGGGGTTCGGCACGCTGCTCCGCGCGTACGCCGAGGGGATCGGGCGGGAGGCGGCGCTCGTGACCTTCGACGATCCTCCGGACGGGCGCGGGCGTCCCTACCATCTCGCGACGATGGATCGGGCGCGCCGCCTCTTCACGCCGGGCTTCAGCCCGCTCGTCGAATCGGGCCGGGGCGTCCGCGTGCTGGGTCCCGACGGCCAGCCGCTCGCGGGGGCGGCGACCGCGCGGTTCTTCGATCCGACTCGCAAGCTCGTGCTGATGCCGTACGACGGCGGCGAGGGGTCGCACCGCGGGGGCTTCGGCGTCTTCGTGCTCGACACGGCCGACGTCGCGGACCCGATGTTGTTCGACCTGGCCTCCGGAGAGTCGAGCTCGACGGTGAGCCTCCAGAAGGATCCCAACGCAGGGGTCGCGAGAGTCGCGCTCCCCTTCGCCGACTACCCGATCGTTCTCCAGTACCGGCGGTTCACGACGCCGGAGTACGCCGCAGGAGGAGAAAACGTCGCGGTGACCGGTGAGAGGCTTCCCACGGCCGAGGAGATCATCGCGAAGATGCAGGCGGTGCAGGCGGCCCAGGACGCGCTCCAGAAGAGCCTCCGCGCGGATGCGCGCGAGTCGTGGCACTTCACCTTCGGAACCCAGACCTCGGTCGACGTGGACTTCGACGAGGAGTTCTTTCTCGACCCGAATGTCGGCGCCGAGTGGGAGAGGAAGGTGACCTATGTCAACGGTGTTCGATGGAAGCTGAAGACGATCCCGGAACTGCCGTTCGTCAACGCCGAAAAGGTGACGAGCCTTCCGCTCCGCATCACGCTGTCGAAGGATTATTCGTACGACTACGAGGGTCGCGAGGTGGTGGACGGGCGCCCCTGTCACGTCGTCACCTTCAAGCCGGTCGACACCACGCGTAACCTCGCCAGCGGCCGCGTGTGGGTCGACGAGCAGACGTCGGCGCGCGTCCGGATCGCGATGGTCCAGTCCAACCTTGCCGCACCGATCATCTCGAACGACCAGAAAGACTCGTACGCTCCGGTCACGGGCCCCGACGGCTTCACGTACTGGGTCCTCTCCAGGATAGAGGCGCAGCAGCTGATCTCCGTCGCCGGCGAGAACTTCGTTCTCAACAAGCGGGTCACCCTCTCCCGTTTCGAGATCAACGACGCGGATTTCGACGCGGTGCGTCGCGAAGCTCTCGCCTCGTCCAACCAGATCCTGCGCGACACCGACAGCGGGCTCAGGTACACGCAGCGCGACGCGGACGGGACGCGCACCGTGAAGAACGTCAACGTGCACCGAAACCTGTTTCTTCTCGGGGGCGCGATCGAGAACCAGAAGCTCAAGTACCCAATCCCGCTCGCGGGCGTCAACTACTTCGACTCGAACCTCGCCGGCAAGGGGCTGCAGACCAACCTCTTCTTCGCAGGCGTCGTTCTCTTCGCGAACCTCTCCGACCCGTCGTTCCTCGGGTCCAAGGTCGACTGGAACGTCGATCTCGAGGCGCTGGCCATTTCGATCGAAGACCAGATGTTCCGCCAGGATTCCGTGAGCGGCAACGTCTCGGAGCGGGAGAAGGAAGCGATCACGCGGAAGACGCAGAGCCTCACGGGAGGATTCGGCTTCCCGTTCGCGAAGTTCTTCAAGGTCAAGGTCGAAGGGGAACTCGCGTACGACACCTTCGCGCAGGCCGACACGAAGTGCGGCGCCTTCATCACGCCTCAGGACACGACGATCCAGACCGCGTATCTCAGGCCGGAGTTCCACCGCAACGCCTGGACCGTCGCCCTGAACTCGCAGTGGTCGGACAGGCAGAGCTTCGCGCCCTGGGGCCTCGACCGATCCACGGATTCGACCTGTCCTCGGCCCGCTTCCTCGGCAACCCACCCCGATTTCTTCGAAGGGGCGAGGAACTACACCCGCTACGGCGGGGCGATCACCAAGGAGTTCTACCTCCCGAAGTCCCAGAAGGTCAGAGTCCAGGTGGAGGAGATGGGGGGCCGGGATCTCGATCGGTTCAGCAAGTACGCCTTCGGAATCTTCGAGAGCAGCCTGCGGGGCTATTCGGGGTCCGGCGTCCGCTTCACCGACGGGACGATCGGGCATCTCGTCTACAACTTCAACCTCGCGGACATCATCCGGTTCGAGGCGAGCTTCGACCAGGCGCGCGTCCGGGATCGGCAGCTCGGCGAGGAGTTCAGGAACTACTCGGGGGTGGGAATCGGCGGCCAGTTCGTCGGTCCGTGGGGGACCCTCATCCAGCTCAACGTCGGGTATGCCCTGGCCTCGACGGTGCCGGAGTTCCAGGGACAGAAGGAGTACCGCCTCGAGATTCTGAAGCTCTTCAGCCAGCACTGACCCGGCCCGGACGTTTTTCCCCGCCTCCCGCGAAACCTTTTCCCACCCCCCCCGTTGTAACCGGCGCAACGAGCGACGAGCCCACGGGAGGACAGGCGATGAAGGTCAAGACGGTCACTCGAGGAAACACCGCGGAAATCAGGCTGAATGGGGCCCTCACCCTCGGAAACCCGGTCGAAAACCTGAACCACGCCGTGAAAGCGCTCCTCCACCAGGGAATCAGCGACATCGTCGTCGATCTCTCGAGAGTGCCCTACGCCGATGCGTCGGGGCTCGGGTCTCTCGTGGCGGTGAGGGCGGGAGCGCAGTCCCTGGGCAGGACGCTGACGGTCGCGGGGGCCGCGGGCAAGATGAGGGAGCTTCTCCAGATGACCGGCCTCGAGTGCCTCAGGCGCCGGGGGGGCTCGAAGGCCGTCCGGGAATTCTCCTTCGCGAAGCTCGCGATCCGCGTCGCCTGAGCCCCTTCAGTTGAAGAACGCCTCGCTCCGGACGATCTCGATCGCGTCGCGGGTCATCCGTCCGGGCATCCCGACGATGTCGAGATCCCTCGCACGGTAGGTCTCCCGCGCGATTCCCGCCGGGTACTCGATCATCGTCTCCGATGAAAGCAGGCCCTCCAGGAACGCCGCGGCGTCCGGCACCACGGCGACGATGGCGACGCGCCGCGCGGTGAGCTGGCGCTGGGCGGCGGACTGGGTCTGGGGCGCCGTCACCGCTTCGGCCGTGGCCGTGAACCTCTCGTCGAACCCCGACGCCCCCTCCACGGCCTCATCGATCGCCGCCGCCAGCGCGTGATCGGCCCCCGCGGTCTCCTGCTCGTGGGCCCGGACCACCGCGGCGCGCGGCTCGGCCAGATCCGCCGCCGCCACGCCGTTGGCCGCGAGATCCTCGAGGTCGGCCAGCGCCAGCTTCAGCGCGAACTTGGCGTTGATCGGCTTCGGCGCGAGGCGGATCGAGAGCGCTCGCTCCCTGCGGCGCGACTCCCACGCGGGAGGATTCCCCGCGTCGCCGCTCCCCTCGATCGAGGCCTCCGCCGCCTCCGAAAGGCCGCGCTGGAAACGCAGGTCGGCTCCGAGGCGCGCCCACGCCATCCCGGGAGCGCCGAAGGCTGCCGTCGCGATGCTGAGGGGGAGGAAGTCGGTGTGAAACCGGGTGAGCGTCAGGGGCTCGCCGATCCGGAGCGTCACGCGATCCGCGCCGGGCTTCTGAAGCAGCAGGATTCGATGGGAGGGGAGGGCGGTGGACGATCGCGCGGGGCGGGTGGGCTGGCCGTCCGGGAGCGTCGCGAAGTCGGAGCGGAGCCTGTCGATCTGAGCCTCGCTCACCGATCCCGCGATTCCCACGACGACATTTCCCTTGACGAGATGGGCCGCGTGGAAGGCGGCCGAGTCCTCCCTCGTCAGAGTCGAAGCCGAGTGGAGCCAGCCGGCGATCGGATGTCCGTACGGGTGGTTGCGGTACATGAGCGCATCGAGCGCCTCGGAGGCGAGGGCGTCGTCGCTCGACCCCAGCGTCTCGAGGGCCCGCACCTGCTCGGCCCGCACCCCCTGCGCGTCCGCGGGGTCGAGCGACGGCTTCAGGAGAGCGTCCCGCACGGCCGCGTACCAGCCGTCGAAGGCCGCGCGCGGGACCTCCCCGGAGAAGGCGATCGAGTCCTTTCCCACGGAGACGGACAGAGGCCCCCCGGGAGTGGTCCCGCGAGCCATCAGATGGGCGGTGAACCACGCGGCGCCCTCACGCCCCGGCGGATCGTCGGCCGAGCCGGAGGCGATGACGACCCGCAGGTCGACCGTGGGCGCCTCGGAGGAGGGAAGGGAGATGACCCTCACCTGGGCCGGGTCGAGCGGGGAGGCGAGGGCGACCGGCGAGCACGCGGCGGCGAGGATGATCGCGGCGACGAAACGCCTCGCGCTCTTCGAAATCGACGACATGGCGCGCGCGATCTCCTGGCGGCAATCTCCGGTTGAGCCCCACGAACGGGGCGCGTAGTATAGCCCAGCCCTTCACGCGCGGAGGAACGTTGAACTTCTTCAGACAGATTCTCGAAGACACGGCCAGCCTCGGCCGGGATCTGCGCCGGGGTTGGGCGCACGTCGCGTGGAGGCTCTCGTGGTGGCGTCGCCGGCGCGGGATCCAGGCCGAGAAGGTGGAGGCCGAGGCCGAGAACGTGAGGCGAAGCATCGGGGCCTCCTCCAAGATGTGCCGCGAGTGCCGCGCGCTCATCCCGGCGTCGGCGGGGACGTGCCCCGAGTGCGGCGCGAGGACGGCCCACATCCAATCGGGAGGGGTGGGGCGCGCGCTCGCGCACCTCCTCCCGTTCGAGCCGTCGGTCAGCATGCTCCTCGTCACCGCGTTCTTCGCGCTCTACCTCGTCGGGTTCTTCGTCTCGGTGCGCCTCGGCAGCGAGCCGGGGACCGCCGAGACGACGCCGTTCGCCGCGCTGATGAACCTCGACTCCCGGGCTCTCATCATGACGGGCGCGAACTACGGGCCTCTCTCCGCGAGGGGCGAGCCGTGGCGGCTCCTCACGGCGATCTTCCTCCACGCGGGGATCCTGCACATCCTCTTCAACACGTGGGCGCTGCGGACGATCGGGCCGCTCATCGAAAACCTCTACGGGCCGAGAAAGATGTTCGTCCTGTACCTCGCGACAGGCGTCCTGAGCAACGTCGCGAGCCTCTGGTGGCACGGGCTGAGGCTGCTGCAGGTCGGCGCCTCGGGGGCGATTTTCGGGCTGATCGGAGTGGGGGTGGTGTACGGGCTGCGCCGGGGGGACGCGCTCGGCCAGATGCTGCGGTCGCAACTGATGTCGTGGGCCATCTACGGCGTCGTGATGGGTTTTCTGCTCCACGCGGACAACGCCGCCCATATCGGAGGGTTCCTCGCGGGCGCCGCAATGGCCTATGTCGTCCCCGACGCCGACGTGCACCGCGGGTCGGGGTGGGAGAGATTCTGGACGGTCCTCAGCGCGCTCGGCCTCGTCGCCTCGGTGGGGGCGTTCGCCCTCATCGCGTTCATGTGGGCCGGCGCCGCCTGACGCCGGCCTCACACGCTTTCCGGATCTCTACGGGAGATTCGGCTCCGACAGCGTGCACTCGCAGTCGAGCGACTCCAGGAACGCGATCAGATCCTTCTTCTCGTCGGCCGTGAGCTTCCGATCCTGCAGGTTCTTCGTGTCGAGATGCGGGTTCGGCTTGCCCCCCGCGGCCATGACGTCGACCGCCTCCGCGAGCGTCGCAACGCTCCCGTCGTGGAAGTACGGCGCCGACTTCGAGATGTCTCTCAGCGTCGGCGTCTTGAACGCGCCCAGGTCGGCGTCGGCGTTCGTCACCTTCTTACGCCCGATGTCCGGCTCCGGCTTGTCCATGCCGACGCCCGCGTTGTGGTACTGCATGTCGGTGAAGAGGATCCCCGCGTGGCAGGTGCCGCACCCCCCCTTCCCCCGGAAGATCTCCCAGCCGCGCTTCGCGGCGTCGCCCAGGGCCTTAGCGTCCCCCTGCTGGCTGCGATCGAAGCGCGTCGTGCCGCAGAAGAGCGTCCTCTCGAACGAGGAGATCGCCTTCATCATGCCGTCGGCGGTCACGTCGGTGCTGAAGACCTTCTGGAACTGCGCTTTGTAACCCGGGATCGCGTTGAGGGCGGGGACGATCTGGTTCGGATCGGCCCCCATGTTGCCGCCGGTCCACGCCGCGAGCCCCTGCTTCTCGAGGGAGGCGGCGCGGCCGTCCCAGTAGTACTCCTTGTGATATCCGATGTTCCACAGGGTCGGGCTGCTGCGCGTCAGCTTCTTGCCGAGCGCTCCGACGGCCGTCGGCAGCCCGTCGGTGAGCCCCTTCTCGCAGACGTGGCACGAGTAGCACGAGCGCGTGGCGTCGGCGCTGAGGCGCTTGTCGAAGAAGAGCTGGCGCCCCAGCTCGATCTTCTCGGCCGTCGGCGGGTTGTCCGCGGGGTTCGGCATGTCGTCGAACGCCGGGGGAGGCGTCGGGATCGCGGCGGCCTTCGCGGCGGGGCGCGTCTGGCTCTGGGCGAGCACCGCGCCGAGGAAGATCCCGAGGACGCCGAAGAAGATGACGAAGGACGCGAACGACCGCACGCTGCGTCGGGTGGATCTGATCATCGAGGGTTCTCCTTGGAATCGTTGCGATGGGGAGCCGATCCTAGGCCAGAGGCTGAGCCGCTGTCCACGGGGGCGCCGTCGGAGCTCATCCAACCCGTCTTCCGCCCGTCTCGCTCAAAGTGCTGCGCGTTGCATCGAACGAGCGGGGACCCCGGTGGTGTCGATCAGATCCCGGGAGTCACGCTCACTTGCACGATTGGACTGAGCTTCCTTCGGGCAGCGTCTCGCTGCGACAGATCCTGGTCAACGCCCAGGACCTGGATGAAAAGTGTCGGTGCGACCGGATTCGCCGCCCGCGCGCCCGCACACGCGTTACGCCACTTCTTTGGCGGTAGCGTGTACGAGGTCGTCCGAAGAAGCGTGTCTCCGCTCGTGATGCTTGTGCGCTTGGAAAATCCCATGTAGGGCGAAAGGACGACGCGGAATCGATCGTAACCGTCGGCGTCCCACTTGACCGTGGGGCGGTAAAGGTTTGGGTCGGTGCAATCGAGCAGGTCGCCCGGCCGCGGGGCGATCACTGAGGGGTTGCGAGCGAACCGCTGGACAAACACCCCAAAATCGTCGCCGTCCTGACCAAAGCTCTGCCACGCGACGACGCGATGGCCCGCGTCATTGGCCGCGATGGACGGAATGAATTGTGATCCCGTCGTGTACCCGTTAATTTGAAAATCCGAACCGACGGGACTTCCCGTTCGGTCGAACTTTCTTCCGTAGACGCCGAAGTCTGATCCGTCCTGGTACTGGCTATGCCACACGACGATGAAATCCCCGGTCTCGTTCATGCTGATTGACGCGAAGGCCTGGGAGTAGGGTGTGTAGGAATTACACTGGAACTCCGCTCCCTGGGGGCTCCCATCGCTGTCGAACCTCTGCGCGAAAATGCCATACATCGATCCGTCCTGATTCAGACTGTGCCACACGACGACAAAATCACCGGCCGAATCGGCCGCGATTGAGGGATACCGTTGATTGTTCGTCGTGTAGGAGTTGACCTGGAACTCAGAGCCCAGCGGAACTCCTGAGCTGTCAAATCTTCGTCCGAAGACGCCGAATCCCGAGCCGTCCTGGCCGTCGCTCTCCCAGGCCATCACGAAGTTACCCGCGGCATCAAGGGCGACCGCGGGCTGCCTTTGGCGGTTCGTCGTGTAGGTATTGACTTGAAACTCTGCGCCCCTGGGTGTGCCCGTGCTGTCGAAGCGTCGGGCGAAGATACCGTAGTCAGATCCGTCCTGACCTTCACTCTGCCAGGCGACGACGAAGTCACCCCCCGGGTTCACCGCGATCGACGGATTGTTCTGCAGGTCCGTCGTGAAGACATTGACTTGAAACTCGGAATCCAGGGGATCTCCCGAGGCGTCGAATCGGCGCCCGAAGACCCCGTCCATCGAGCCATCCTCTCCGTAGCTCTCCCATGCGACGACCATGGACCCCGCCGCATCCAGAGCGATTGATGCATTCGCCTGATCACCCGACGTGTGGCCAGTGACCGGGAATTCGGGTCCGCGGGGCGAGCCGGTATCGTCGAACCACCTGCCGAAGAGGCCCAGTCCCGATCCGTCTTGGTGGCGGCTGTTCCATATCACGACGAAGTCGCCGGCCGTGTTTATCGCCACCACCGGGATGGTCTGCCCGTAGCTGACGTAAGTGTTGGCTTGGAATTCGGGACCGGCGGGAACCATTGCGGCCCACGTTTGAATCGGAATACATGCAAGCGAGACGGTGATGAGACGAGCGGTGAGGGAATGGCGCATGGAGTTGTTCCACGAACGGGCCTCGCTAGGGTACCTCATTCTGGCGCGGAAGCGAAGGAGGTCTGGGCGATCATCTCGGAGTGGTTGGGTGAGAGTTACTTCGTGCTACGAGCGTCCATGATCGTCCACCGGGGCGATTCATCGCTGGCCACGGCCTCACGGCAGCGCCGCCTCGCCTCTCCGCGTTTCTGCACGCGTCCGCCGCGCTAGAGGTTCGCCGTCTTCACCCAGACGATCCCCGGCGCTGCGCGGATCTCGTCGAGGACCACCTGAGGGACCTCGGAGTCGATGTTGAGGATGGCGATCGCCCGGCCGCCGGTGCGATCGCGGCCGACCGACATGTTCGCGATGTTGATGTTGTTGCGGCCGAGCGTCGTGCCCAGGAGGCCGATGATGCCGGGGCGGTCGTCGTTGCTGACGAGGATCAGCGACCCCTCCGGGAGGGCGTCGAAGTGATAGCCGTCCAGCCGCACGATCCGCGCGAGGTTCCGGCCGAAGAGGGTCCCGCTGATCGTGAGCTTCGACTCCGCCGACTCCACCGTCACCGTGACGAGGCTCGTGTAGTCCACGGCCTCGGGGGTGCGGATCTCGCGCAGCCGGATGCCGCGCTCCTTCGCGATGAAGGAGGCGTTGACCGCGTTCACGGGGTTGGAGAGATGCGACTCGAGGAACCCGCGGAGGATCGCGACGCTGAGCGGCCCCGTCGCCTCCTGCGGGATCTCCCCGCCGTACTCGACGATGATCTCGCGGGGATTGCCGGTCATGAGCTGCGCGTGGAGCCGCCCCATCTTCGCGGCGAGCGAGAGGAAGGGCCCCGCGAGCTTCTGTGTCTTCGCGTCGAGCGTCGTGAGGTTCACGGCGTTCCGCGCCACGCCGTCCCTGAGGTACTCGCAGATCTGCTCGGCGATGTCCACGGCGACGCGCTCCTGCGCCTCCTCGGTGGAGGCGGCGAGGTGCGGCGTGCAGATCACGTTCGGCATCCCGGCGAACGGCAGGTCCTTGGGAGGCTCCTGCTCGTAGACGTCGAACGCGGCGCCGCCGATCCGCCCCTCGCGGAGAGCGTCCGCGACCGCCTTCTCGTCGACGATCCCGCCCCGGGCGCAGTTCACGAGACGCATCCCGGGCTTGCACGTCGCCAGCTCCTTCGCGCCGACGAGGTAGCGCGTCTGCGGTGTGAGCGGCGTGTGGACGGTGATGAAGTCCGAGCGCTTGAAGATCTCGTCGAGGTGGACGAACCGGATGCGCGACTTCTCCATCAGCTCCTCGGGAAGGAACGGATCGTAGCCGAGGACCTCCATCCCGAACGCGCGCGCGCGCCGCGCCACCTCGCGCCCGACTTTCCCGACGCCGACGATGCCGATCGTCTTGCCGTGCAGCTCCGTGCCGACGAACTTGCCGCGCTCCCACCGCCCCGCCTTCACCGACGCGTCCGCCTGCGGGATCTGGCGGGCGAGGGCGAGGAGGAGGGAGAGCGTGTGCTCGGCGGCCGAGATGGTGTTGCCTCCCGGGACGTTCATGACGACGATCCCGGCGCGGGTCGCCGCCTCGACGTCGACGTTGTCGACCCCTGTGCCGGCGCGCCCGATGACGCGGAGCTTCTTGCCGGCCGCGAGGATCGGCGCGGTCACTTTCGTCTGGCTCCTCACGACGAGGGCGGTGCAGCCGCCGATCATCTCGCGCAGGGCGTCCGCCGACAGCCCCGGGCGGTAGTCGACGACGAGTCCCTTCTCCGCGCGGAAGCGATCGACGCAGCGGTCCGAGACCTCGTCCGTGATGAGAACCCTTGTCTCTTCGGCCATGGCGCTGTCCGCCTCCGCTACATCTTTGAGAGAACGTCGTCGATCACGCCGAGGAGCTCCTCGACCTCGGCGGGACGCCGCTCGCCCATGTGCGCGATCCGGAACGCCTTCCCCTTGAGGTCGCCGTAGCCGTTGCTCAGGAGGTACCCGCGACGCTTCACCTCGGTGATCATCGCGCCGATGTCGACGCCGCGGCTGTTCTGGATGCACGTCACGGTGTCCGACGCGACCGCCTCGCGCGCGTAGAGCGAGAATCGCTCCTTCGCCCACCCGCGCGTCATCGCCGCCATCGCGCGGTGGCGCTCCCATCGGGCGCCGAGACCCTCCTCGAGGATGATCGAGAACTGCCTCTCCATCGCGAAGAGGTGGGGGAGCGACGGCGTGATCGTCGCCTGACCCTTCGCGGCGGAATCGGCCATCCGCGCCAGATCGAAGTACCACCCGCGATCCGGGATCTTCCGGGCCCTGTCGAGGAGCTTCTTCGAGACGGAGGCCAGGGCGAACCCCGGCGGCAGGGCGAGGCACTTCTGGACGCTCGCGAGGCAGAGGTCGATCCCCATCGCGTCGACCCTGACCGGCATCCCGCCGAGCGAGCTGACGGTGTCGACCATGTACGCGACATCGGGGTACTTCTTCACGACCTCGCCGATCTCCGCGATCGGGTTCTTCACCCCGGTGGAGGTCTCGTTGTGCGGCACCGTGACGGCGTCGTAGAGGCCCGTCTTCAGCTTGAGGTCGACGGCGGTGGGGTCCACCGCCTCGCCCCAGGGGACCTCGAGGCGATCGGCGGCGCGCCCGTTCAGCGCGGCCATCTGGTTCCACCGGTCGGCGAAGGCGCCGTTCACGAGGCTGAGGATTCTCTTCGTCGAGCCGCAGCGGACCCCCGCCTCCATCAGTCCGGTCGCCGACGAGGTCGACAGGATGACGGCGTTCGACGTCCCGAATATCCTCTGCGCCCGCTCGGTGATCGTCTTGAAGAGGCTGATGGCCTCCTCACCGCGGTGGCTGATCGGGGGGCGCGACATCGCGGCGAGAACGTCCTCCCGGACGTCCGTGGGACCCGGGATGAAGAGCTTCATGTCAATCCTCCAGCGTGGAAGTGTCCCCTTCGGGGAGGCCGAGCTCGCGCGCCTTCAGGAGGCGGCGCATGATCTTGCCGCTGCGCGTCTTGGGGAGCGACTCGAGGAAGTCGATCTCGCGCGGGTACGCGTGCGCGGCGAGGCGCACCTTCACGAACTCCTGGATCTCCCGCTTGAGGGCGTCGGTCGCCTCGTAGCCGTCCTTGAGAGCGACGAAGGCCTTGATGATCTCCATCCGCTCCTCGTCCGGCTTCCCGATCACCCCCGCCTCGGCGACGGCGGGGTGCTCGACGAGCGCCGACTCGACCTCGAAGGGACCGACGAGGTGGCCGGCCGTGTTGATGACGTCGTCGCTGCGGCCGACGAACCAGAAGTAGCCGTCCGCGTCCTTCCGGGCCCGGTCCCCGGTGTGATACCAGCCGTCCCTGAAGCGCGAGGCGTACATCTCGCTCTTGTTCCAGTAGGTGCGGAACATCGAGGGCCACCGGGGCTTGAGGACGAGATCCCCCTCTTCGCCGGGGGGCATCTCGCGTCCGCCGGCGTCGACGCAGGCGGCGGTCACGCCGGGGAAGGGGCGTCCCATCGAGCCTGGGCGGACCTCCATGCTCGCGTAGTTGGCGATCTGGATGCACCCCGTCTCCGTCTGCCACCAGTTGTCATGGATCGGCATCCCGAAGGCCTTCATCCCCCAGACGATCGCCTCGGGGTTGAGGGGCTCGCCGACCGAAGCGATGTAGCGGAGCGAGGAGAGATCGTGTTTCTTCGGGAGCGCCTCGCCGGCCTTCATCAGCATGCGCACGGCGGTGGGGGCGGTGTACCAGACGGTGACGCGGTACTTCTCGATGACGCGGTACCAGGCCTCCGCGTTGAACCCGCCGTGGTAGACGACGCTCGTAATCCCGTTCGACCACGGGCCGAACATGCCGTACGACGTGCCGGTGACCCAACCCGGGTCGGCGGTGCACCAGTAGATGTCGTCGTCGTGGAGGTCGAGCACGTAGCGCGCCGTGGCCCAGTGCCCGTGGATCGCCTGGTGGACGTGCGCCGCCCCCTTCGGCTTCCCGGTCGTCCCGGAGGTGTAGTGCATGATCGCGAAGTCCTCGGGGCCGGTCGGCACGGGCACGAACCCCCCCTTCACGCGCGCCGTCTCCGCCTCCCACGAGATGACGTCGTGGCTCAGCGTGGGCACGTCGTGCCCGTCGCGGTTCACGAGGAGGATCCTCCGCAGCTCGGGGAGCTCGCGCCGGATCGACGTGAGCCGGGGCAGGAGCGACGGGCTCGTGACGAGGAGCTTCGCCCCGGAATCCTGGAGCCGATCGCGGATCGCGTCGGGGCCGAAGGCCGAGAAGAGGGGGCCCACGACGGCCCCGGCCTGCAGCCCCGCGAAGACCGCGAAGTACAGCTCCGGGATCCGGTCGAGGAAGACGAAGACCCGATCCCCTTTCTGGACGCCGAGGTTGACCATGACCTGCGACGCCCGGTCCACGTGCTCCTTGAGCTGCTCGAACGTGTACCGCTCGGTCCGGCCGTCCACGTCCTCCCACAGAAGCGCCGGTTTCCCGCGGCGCGCGGTCCCGAGGTGCCGGTCGAGACATTCGTGCGCGATGTTGAGGCCGCCGTCGGGGAGGCCCTGAATCCCCGACGCGGCGTTCGCCCACGTGAACTCGCGGCGCATCCGCTCGTAGTCGTCGAGGTGCGGGCGCACCTTGAAGGAGGCGAGGGGGGGTTTGGGGATGGGCGCGTACGTCACTCTGGGTACCTTTCGGCGCGGCGCCGCGGCGGAGGATCGGCCGCGCGGCCCGGAAAATCCCGATGGAAAGCGCGCGCGGCGCGCGCGGGATGGAACGAGGCGGGAGTATGGCGCGTCATCTGGAACGAGTCAACGAACTAGTCCGGGGTCCTCGGCGCGGGAAGCTTGCGGAGAATCTCGACGGCCTCCTCGCGGGTCGTAATCCGTCCGTCGGTCCGAAGCCGCTCAATCCAGCGGGCGATGGACCCGACGCGAGGCCCCGGAGCGAGGCCCGTGATCTCCATGATCTCGCGGCCGTCGAGGAGCGCCGGCGCCCGCGAGATCGCCTCCACTTCGTCGCGAAGATCCAGCGCGCGGCGGCACGTCGCGACGAGCGCCTCCTCGCGCGAGGCGGCGTCGGGCCCCCCCGCCGCGCGACGATCGGCGAGGGAGAGAAGGGTGAGGAGGGGTAGAAGCTCGCCGGCTGCGCGGACGAGCCGCCGGATCGGCCGATCGGCGGCTCCCGCTGACGCGAGCGCGCCGAGCCTCAGGTGGAGATCGACCAGCCTCACGACGGGCTCGATCGTCCGCGCCGGCGCGCGGAGGCGTCGCAGCGCGTCCTCCGCGAGGGAGGCGGAGACCGATTCGTGCCCGTAGAAGTGCGCGTCGCCGTCCACGTCGACCGTCGCCGTGGCGGCCTTGCCGACGTCGTGGAGGAGCGCGGCCCACTTGAGCGCCGACTCGTCGTCGGGCCCCAGCGCCGGTAGGCCCAGCTCGTGACCGCGCGCGAGCCGATCGGACTCCTCCACCGCGCGGAGAGTGTGCTCGAACGCGTCGTGATCGTGGTGGCGCGCCGGCTGCTTCAGGCCGCGCAGCGGGGAGATCTCAGGGAGGAGAGGAGTCAGTAGCCCGTACGCGTCCATGCGCCGCACGGCCTCGCCCGCCCGGGGCGATCGGAGGACGAGATCCAGTTCCGCCTGGACGCGCTCGGCGGCCACCTGGGTGATCGTGGGCGCGCGCGCGCGGATGCGCTCCCCGAGGACGCCGTCGATGGCGAAGCCGGGGAGGGTCGCCGCCAGGCGCACCGCCCGGAGCATGCGAAGGGGATCGTCCTCGAGAGTCGTGTCGCTCACGGCGCGGATCGTCCGCGCGGCGAGATCCGCGAGCCCGGCGAACGGGTCGACGATGGACGCAGGCGGGATCGGCGATGCGGCGTCAACCGCTGCGGCCGACGCGGGGAGCGCCATCGCGTTGATCGTGAAATCGCGGCGCGCGAGAGCGGCGCGGATCTCGCCGGGGAGGCAGAAGGCCGTGTCGACGACGAGGTCGTCGACGACGATCCGATAGGTCGCCGGAGGACGCCGGTCGAAGACCACCGGCGTCATGCTCGCGCGGGCGGCGAGGGCCTTCAGGCAGCCCTCCTCGTCGCGGGGGGCGCATTCCACCACCAGATCCAGGTCGCGCGGGGTGCGCCCGAGCGCGAGATCGCGAACCGCACCGCCCACGAGGTGGACCCGGACTCCCGCCCGATCGATCCGGCGCGCGAGCGCGATCAGCGTCTCTTCCCACGGCGCCATGCGTCGAGTCTATCCGAACGCACGGCGCCGTGGGATCGAGCTCTCGGGAGCTCAGAACCGCCGGGTGTAACCCCCGATGAAGAAGTAATCCGCGAACGCCGCGTCGCCGTGCGTCCCGTTGGCGCGATCGGGAACGCTCACGAGGCGAGCCCGGTCGATGGCGTACGGGATCTGGAGCGCGAAGGTGTGCGGCCCGCGCGTGTAGCTCACGCCGGGCTCGATGGAGATCGCGTACCCCGGCCGCCTGAAGCCGGTGCTCTTCCCGATGAGGTCGTACGTGGGGACCCCCTCGGCGCGCCCGCCGAGGCTGACGCCCCACCCCTTCCCTGGATACCACGCCACCCCGGTCCGGGCGATGTAGACGTCGGCGATCGACATGACCTCTTCCCCCGGCGCGGTCCGGTACGTCCGGATTCCGCTGTCGGTCTGAGGGTTCAGGAGGTACGTCCCGCTCGCGTACGCGGCGAACAGGTTCTTGTCGAACCGCAGGTACGACTGGAGGTCGAGGATGAACCCGAACCCTCCGTCCCCCGGCTGGATCGACTGATCCACGGTCCGCGTGAGGAGCGTCGTGGTGCCGTTGGCGGCGATGCTGGCGCGGGTGTCCACGACGTTGTTCGCGCCGGTCGGGATCTTCATCCCGATGCCGAGGGAGACGTTCCCACGCGGGGACTTCGTCTGATCCCAGAGCCACTTGCGCGCGACGAAGGTGACGTCGCCGATCCCCTTGGCCGCCGTCTCGCTGCGATCGACGACGGCGTTCGTGTTCGGATCGCGGATCGGGCTCGATCTCTCGGCGATCAGGTAGGGGATGGAGAAGGAGAAGCGCCAGCCGCTGGGGTACACGCGGGTGATGCTGACGTCGGGCTGGTTGATCCGGTTGATGACCTGGCTGTGTTCCGTGATCCGGTTGAGCTGGTCCTCATGTCCGATGAAGTGGCGATCGGACCTCTGGTTGCGCCATGAGAGGGTGACCTCCCACTTGTCGACCCCTCCAGTTTCCGCGGGCGCGCCGGGCACGGGCGCGTCGAGTCTTGCGGCCACTCACCCCTGGGCGAAAGCGGGCCTTACCTGGAGCATCAGCGCGGCGAGGGCGACGAGCGCGCCTCCGGCCACCCTGTGCGCGAGCTTGAACGACGGCATGCGAAATCCTCCGGGTCCACGTGGTTGGTGGTGCCGCCGGTGGAGCAAGCCGCGGACCACGGGAGATGGCGCTCTTGCCTGTCGGGATCGCTTCGGGAACCGCTTGAGGTGGCGAGGCTTGGCGGGACGGCGAGTCGGGGAGGGACGGCGCCCGAACCCATAGAGAGTAAGCGCCGCGAGCCGACGATCCTAGAGTCTATGCGCGGCGCGTCGGCGAGCCGCCCCCTCATCCCGGCTTTCGCTTCCCCCCCGCGCCGGCGTCGTGGTTCGGCTCCTTCATGCGGCCCGAGTCTCGGAGAGCCCGCCTCAGGACCCACTCGATCTGTCCGTT